>CAZYOX010000030.1:0-19486 GCA_964649285.1 uncultured Bryobacterales bacterium
TCCGTATGAGGCCTATATGCGCTTCAAAGAAATGGCCGCGGAAGCCGGGGGCCGCGTTTTTTCGGCGGCATCGATGGAAGAATTCGACGTGGTTTACGAACAAATCGCCAAGGAACTTCGTGCCGTCTACAGCCTTTCCTACTATCCCAAAAACCAAAATTTTAACGGCCAGTTCCGGCAGGTGGACGTGACCGTTTCGAGAGAGGGCGCAACCGCCAGAACACGTCCGGGATACACCGCGTGGTGAGCGGACTGTTGCGGGTTCTCGCGTAGGTCCTTGCGCACTGCTTCGATCTTGCGGCTCAAGGCGTCGCGCAATCGTTGCGGCATACGGCCATAGCGGCTCTCATTGTTCCGCACCATCCGATCGGCGGTAAGCAGAACGCTGAGTCCCTTGTCGCGCTGGCCCGCGTCGAGGTACATCGAAGCCAGTTCCAACCGCAGCACGTAATTGCGCGGGAACTGCACTAATAGCCCTTCCAGCACTTTCGCGGCATCCAGGGGCCGCCGCTCTCTTCGATAGAGCAGCGCCAGCAGAACGCGCGCCTCGGTCTGCAACGAATCGCCTTCATCAGCCACCCGCTCAACCCAAGCACGACCCTTTTCCTTGCTGCCATGAATTCCGCCGAAGGCCACCAATGCACGGATCGCCCAGGGCAAACTGCCCACCACGTATTCCTGGACGCCTGCCACCAGATAGGCATCGACGTACTCTGGGTCAATGGCGCGCAACTCGTCGCTATACTTCCGCGCTTTGTTCCCGGCGCGCAGCGCGGCGAGATACGACTTGTCGATCATGAACAGGTAATTGGCATCCAATCCGTAGTTCTGGGACAAGACAAACAGTGCCGTCTTCTCTCTCGGATTCTTCGCTAGCTCGCCCTCCGCCAGGCGGCGTGCCTCCGCCAGCGCCCCCAGAAAGCGTTTCCTCACTTCGGGGTCGGGCTTGGGCTTCTCCTGGATCAGAAACTCGTTGTCGCCGCGAAAGGCGCTCGTCTCCAGCATGCCGAGGCGATTGAGCTCCTCGTATAGGATCGTGGTGGCAATCCGATTCCAGATCTCGCCGCTCGGGCTGCTTGCGGCCATCGCGGCATAGTAGTCACGAATGGCCTCCTCGTACTCAAGATTGAAGTAGTGGTCGTCGGCTCGCTCCGTCAGCACACGTGCATCTTGCGCTGCCGACATCTGCGTCGACAGCAGCAACGCTGCGATTGCGAACAAGACCTCGCGAACAAACCTCACCACTCTTTTTGACGCGGCCTATCGAGAAACGATTACTTCGCGGATGCTGTCGCGGGTCAGGAAGAACTTGATGGAATCAAACCCCTCAAATAGTCGCTCCAGACTCCTGTTGTTGAAGGTGTTCGGCAGCGTGCGCATGTCGCGGGGCTGCAGCAGCAATTCATCGGAACCGTCGATGCGATAGCGGCAGGCCGGCACCGACTCGCCCCGACCCTGCGTGTGAAAGAACGTCAGCATCGCCCCGCCCGGCCTCAGGATCTCGCCCAGCCGTGGAACGGCAAGGTAAACCGTGTCCGAATCGAGAAACTCCAAGCAGTCCCACGCCAGAACGGCATCGAATTGATTCCGAGTGAAGTTCAAGGAATCGTCGATAAAGTCTCGTGACGCGGCGACGTCCATTGCCGCCTCGGGATTATCCCGCCTGTGCTGGTCGTACACGCCCAAGAGATCGACGGCGTGGACCGTGCCCCCGAATTCGCTCAAGACTCCCAGATTCGCCTGGCTCAATCCGCCTAGGTCGAGAACATCGAGCCGGCCTCGGTCCGGCAAGACATTGAAGAAGTGCTTAAGGCCGTTGCTTTTGCGGCTAGTCGGCGGCAGCTCACGTGCTGCGTTCGGGTTCCGAGGCGGCGCGCCGCCGGGTTCCATGTTGGCTAGGATCTTACGAAAAAAATCGAACACGCCAGCCATCCGCCTCGGGCTTCCGTCTCCACCAGCCGGACCTAGTTCTTGCCCGGCTTACCTGCTGTCACGGCGTTTGCTTCCGGCGACTTTTCAGTCACTGGAGGCTTTGCAGCCGGCGGATGAGACGCGGCCGCCTTGGGAGCCGGCTCCGATCCCGGCTTGACGATGTTCACGCTGCCTCGGAAGACGGCGCCGTCCTCGATAGCAATCCTGGCAGCGGACAGATCGCCATTCAGCGAGCCCGACTTGCGCACCTCAATTTTGTCTCCAGCGTTCACATTGCCTTTGACCTTACCCTCGATGACGATATCTTTGGCGAAAACGTCGGCGTCGATGTCACCGTTCGGACCAATGGTCAGACTGTTGCCTTCGAGGCGAATAGTCCCCTCGACCTGGCCGTCGATGTATAGATCTTCGGTTCCCGCAATGGTCCCCTTGATCTTGAGCGATTTGCCTATGGTCGCCGATCCACGGTTAGCGCTGGGAGCGGGCGGAGGAGCCGTTGGCGCCGCAGGCCGGGCGACTGGGGCCGCTGGGACTGGCTCCGAGCTTCTTGGCGCCGGCGCCGGAGTAGGAGTTGGTTCGTCTTTACGTCCCCACATGAGTCCTCGCTATAGTCGAAATGACTTCCTAGTATAACCGCCGCCGCACTAAAAACGACAATGTCGAAGCACCCTCTACTCACGCTCAAGTCCTCTACTGTGTTCGAAACAAAGTGGTTCAAGCTCGAAGAGGCTGAAGTTCAGAAGTCGGCCGACGGCAACTGCTTCACATATACGTACCTCTCGGTGGCGCCCTCAGTGATGGTCATTGCCGTAGACGGCGAAGGCCGCATCGTGATCGTGCGCCAGTATCGCTACCCCACGCGCCGTTATTCCTACGAGCTGCCGGGAGGCGGATCCGGGGGAGAATCGCCCAAGAAGGCCGCTCTGCGCGAGCTCCAAGAAGAGACCGGATACCGAGCCGCCACAATCGAGAAACTGGGGGAGTTCGTGACCTACTGTGGGCTGTCCGACGAGGTCTGCCATGTCTTCCTAGCGACAGACCTAACAGCCGGGGAACAGAAGCTCGACAAATCGGAGGACATTACCGTCCACACCGTTTCTTACGCGGAGTTGCTCGACATGATTTCCGACGGCAAGTTCTGCGACGGAATGGGTCTTGCCGCTCTCCATCTGGCGCGAGCGCGGTTGGAGTTGGCGGCGGTTCGCTAATTACTTGGCGATACCGCCTTCGGTCATCTTGCGCGGATTCAGCAAGCGGTTGAGTTCTTCGGGGCTGAGGTCGGTCATTTCGGCGGCCACCTCTTTCAGTTTCCGGCGCTCGGCGTACGCCGTCTTAGCGATCGCCGCCCCTTTCTCGTAGCCGATCACGGGATTGAGCGCGGTGACCAGGATCGGGTTCTTCTCCACCAAGTCGGCGACATGCTCCTCGTTCGGAGTAAATCCGGCGATGGCTTTGTCGGCTAACAGCCTACTGACTTTGCCTAGCAACCTAGCGCTTTCCAATATGTTATGCGCTACAACAGGAAGCATTACATTAAGCTGAAAATTGCCCGATTGGCCAGCGATGGTGATGGTCGAGTCATTGCCGATCACCTGGGCACAGACCATGCAAGCGGCTTCCGGAATCACCGGATTCACCTTGCCCGGCATGATGCTCGAGCCGGGTTGCAAACTAGGCAACGAGATCTCCGCCAGGCCCGCCTGCGGGCCGCTGTTCATCCAGCGCAAGTCATTCGAGATCTTCATCACCGAGACGGCGACCGTCTTCATTTGGCCGCTCAGCTCGACAGCGGCATCTTGCGTGGAGAGACTGACGAAGTAGTTCTTGCTGGTCGTGAAGTGGAACCGCGTCCGATCGGCTAAACGGGCCGCAACTCTGGAGCCGAACTCGTTGTGTGCGTTCACGCCGGTGCCGATCGCCGTACCGCCCAGCGCCAACGCTCCCAGCCGCGGCAGGACGCCCTTGATCCGGTCAACCCCCTGCTCCACTTGGGAGGCCCAGCCGCCTAGCTCCTGGCTCATACGGATCGACAAGGCGTCCATCAGATGGGTACGCCCCGTCTTGATCACCTTGTCGACTTCCTTGGCCTTCTTCTCGATTGTCTGTCGGAGATAGTCGAGGCCCGGCAGGAGGGTTTCCGTCACCTCCAAGCAGGTGGCGACGTGCAATGCTGTGGGAATTACGTCGTTGGAAGACTGCCCCATGTTTACGTGATCGTTGGGGTGCACTGGGCTGCCCAAACGCCGCGTCGCGAGCGTCGCGATCACCTCGTTGGCATTCATGTTTGTCGATGTTCCGGAGCCGGTCTGGAAGATGTCCAGAGGGAAATGCGAATCGTGCATTCCCTGCTCGACCTCTTTGGCTGCGGATTGAATCGCCTCTGCCATCTTGCTGTCGAGATAGCCAAGCTCCTTGTTGACGTACGCCGCAGCGCCTTTGACCAGGCCTAGGGCGCGAATAAAGCTGCGTGAAAACCGCACGCCGCTGATCGGAAAGTTCTCGACCGCCCGTTGGGTTTGAGCTGCGTAGAGCGCGTCTTTCGGGACGCGCACCTCGCCCATGGAGTCGTGTTCGATGCGAAAGGTCTCGTCGGCCATAAGCTCCTAGGTTAGCTCAGGCCGTGGCCCTTGATAGACGACCTTCTAACGGTTCAACTCGCGTTCGATCTCTTGCAGTTCCCGAGCCAACTCCTCGGCCTGCCGGCGCAATGCCGCGAGCCGCTCGCTCACCTCCCGCAGGCTTCCGCCTTCCTGATCAGCGGTCGGCATCGGCGGCGGCTGCGCCGGGGGGGCGTCGGCCTCCGTGACTAGCGGCAACCGCGGAAGACTGGATTCGGAGCCTAGGCGGGATAAGGAGCGCTCGAAGGTGTCTTCATAAATCAAGCGGTTGCCCATGGCCAATACTACCTTCCTGAGTTGCGGCATTCGGGCCGTCTGGGCCTGGATATAAATGGATTCGACGTAGAGGAACGAATCGCCTACCGGCAAGGCCAAGATGTCTCCGCGGATCACGCTTGAACCCTGCTGGTTCCACAACGTCAGATCCTTGGCGATGTTCTCGTCTTGGTTGATCCGCGATTCGATCTGATTGGGGCCGAAAACGAGCTGTTGCTTCGAGAGTTGAAAATAGACCAACTCTCCTAAGTTGTCGCCGTCGCATCGAGCGGCCATCCAACCAATCAAGTTGTCTTTGCCGCGAGGAGTGAACGGCAGCATCAAAATAAACTCCGGCTCCGTCTCCCCAGGCAATGTTGCGACGATATACGTCGGCGCCATTGGGGCCGCACTTCCCGACTGACCGGCCAAACTCTGCGCCACGTCCCAGAGATCTTCCTTGTTGTAGAAGACCTCGGGATCCTCCATGTGGAAGCTTCGGTAAAGCTCCGCTTGCACGCTGAAAATCGCCAAAGGGTAACGCACGTGCGCTCGCAAGTCGGCCGGCATCTGATCACGGTCCGTGAACAGACTCGGAAACTCCGCCGCATAGGCCTGAATGATCGGATCCGCTTCGTCGAAAATGTACAACTTGGTCTCTCCGTTATAGGCATCGACAGTGGCCTTTACGGAGTTGCGTATGTAGTTGAACCCGCCCCGGATCGCCGCCGAGTAGGGGTGTGACGCCGAGGTCGTATAGCCGTCGACGATCCAGACCAGGCTGCCGTCGTCGGTTATCACCAGATAGGGATCTGGGTCCCAGGCGATGAATCTGGCCAAGTGCTGCAACCGCGCCGTGACGTTTCGGTAAATCATCATCCGGCTGTTCTCGTTGGTTTGCCCGGTTAGCAAGATGTTGATGTCGCCCTCGGTGATCGCCGCCGCCAGTCGCATCGGCAATGAATGAATCGGGAAGCCGCCCGTACCTTGATAGTTCGAAGTGACGTTTCCTTCGCCCGAATCGTCCGCCGGATAGTCAAATTCCTTCTGGTCCGTGTTCACGAATACCGGCTCGTGAGTCACTTCGCCGTAGTAGATCGAAGGCCGGTTCAATTCGATGTCGGGCGTGCGCACGTCCGGCGGGGCGTCCTGAATCATCAGCACGGGTAGGCCGTCCTCGGTCGTGCGGTTCACTTCGCTCATCACCACGCCATAGCCATGCGTATAGCTGAGGTGCGAATTGATCCAACTCGCCTGGGCGTCTTGCGGCAGGCGGTTGATGTCAATTTCACGCGGTGAGAGCAGCACCTGCTTGATCTTTCCATCAATGGTGTAACGGTCGATATCGATGTCGGCGAACTCGTAATAGGGCCGCAGAGCCTGAATCTGGGTGATGGTCTGCGTGAAAGCTTCCGTGTCCCACAATCGGATGTTGTCGATGAGCGTCGCGTGGGCGCTCATGTCAATACCGTCATTGGCGGCTGCGAAGGCGCGCTCGATTCCGCGGTCCAAGCCATAGGCGGATACCGTCGCATCCAAGTGCCGCTGGATGTAAGGCGTCTCGATCGTCAACTCATTTGGTCGAACATAACCCGAGCGCACCACTCCCGGGACGATGGTCGTCAGGAGAAACGCCGCGGCGATGCCGATGGCGGCAGGCTTGAAGCGTTTCATCCAGACCAAGGGAATCGCCGCCAGCAACGCCAGAACCAGTAGATAACGCAGCGGCAAGACGATCTTCTCGTCCAACCAATCCATGCCCGTCATGAAGCTGTGCTCGTTCAGCAGCAGATCGTATTGCCCTAAGAAATAGCCGACGGCGGCGGCGGCTAACATGATTACCGCAACGATCCGCAGAAAGCCGGCGCTGCTGGCGCCGCGTAATAGGAGGGGCGTCGGACCGGCGTCGAACTCTTCCATCTTGCCGCCGGCTGCGGTGAACTGCCGGATTCGGTCGAACAACTGCCAGCCTCGAGCCGAAGCCCAAAAGACCAGCGCGGCAAATAGACTAGAGACCAGCACAAACTGCAACAACTGCTTGTACAGCGGCAGTTCGAAGAAATAAAACGATATGTCCCGCCCGTAAACGGGATCTTGCCAACTCGCCGTGGCAGAGGTCGCATCGAGCGAGCCGAAATAGGTGATGAGCACCGCCGAATCGACTCCGGAACCGATGAAGGCTAAGCTCACCACGGCGAGACCGGCCAGAATCAACCGGGAATAAAAGCGGTAGGGCGCGGCGGGCACGCCCGCAAAACGCATGCCGCGTTGATAGGCCCAGACAAGCAAACACCAAGCAAGGGCCGACGCAACCAGGCTTGGCAACACCTGGAAACCGAGCATCCGGAACCAGGTGCCGGTTTGATTCATTTCCCGCCACCAGTGGTATTCAATCAGGAACTCCGCTATGGTTCGCGAGCCCAGAAGCAGCACGAACAGCAGAACGGCGATGACGATGTTTCTGATCTGGCGAGGTTCCATAGGCGCGCCCCCTTATTGTGCATCATTGCAGCAATCGCCCTAGCTGGCCGTACAATGCCTTCATCATCGAGGACAAGCTCATGAGATTCTCTGCCGCCCTTTGCCTTTCGATCCTGGCGTCGCTCCTCGCGTTGCAAGCGCAGGACCACGGCCACAACGAGCAGGCGCCTGCCGAAGGCGGCCTGCCGGCAAGCTTCAGCGAACCCCAGCCGCTCTACACCAAGGCGCTGGGGACGTTTACACGGCCAATCTCTTCGGCCAACGCGGAGGCTCAAGCCTACTTCGACCAGGGCTTTCAGATGATGTACGCGTTTGCCAAAGTCGATGCCGCGCGATCGTTCCGCGAAGCGTGGAAGCGCGATCCCGATTGCGCTATCTGCTATTGGGGCGAGGCCTGGGCGTGGGGTTCGTACCTGAATGGGCCCATGACCTCAAGCGAGGCGCCCCATGCATATAAGGCCGCTCAAAAGGCTTTGGAATTGGCTGGCGATCATGCTACCGAGATCGAAAGGGCATTCATCGAAGCGATGTCGGTTCGCTATGTGGAGAACTTCGATCCAGAGAAGCGCCGAGAACAGGATGAGGCCTATGCCGAGGCGATGCGCAAGGTGCATGAACGATATCCCGACGACCTTGACGCCGCCACGCTCTATGCTGATGCCCTGTTTTTGCTGGAGCCTCGACGCGGAACACGGGACATCAACGACCCCAACATCCAAAGGCTCCACAAACAGTTGGAGGAGATCCTGGCCGTCGACATCAAGCATCCCGGCGCCTGCCACCTCTACATACACGCGACCGAATCCACGGTCGTGCCCGGCAAGGCCGAGGCCTGCGCTGAGTTCATCGGCAGCTCTATCCCGGGCGCCAGCCACATCAACCACATGCCCTCACATACCTGGAATGAGATTGGCCGCTGGGGCGATTCGGTGCGCGCCAACATACAGGCTTGGCACTCGGACCTCAAGGCGGAAGGCGACGAAGGGTTCGCCATCTACCCATCCCACAATCTCCACATGCTTCTGTTCGCCGCTTCGATGGATGGCCAAGGAGCCATCGCCATGCAGGCTGGAAGGGATTATGAGCGCCTCACTGGCGACCCGATGTATCGCCTACTGACGCTCGTGCGCTTCGGCCGCTTCGCGGAGATCCTCGACCTACACGAGCGTCCGGCCGGCGACCTCCAAGGCGGCATCTGGGATTTCGCCGAAGGCTACGCCGAGTTGCGCAAGGGCGACCCGGGCTTCGCCCCCGCGTATCTCGTTCGCGTCGAGAAGGCCATGGAAACCGATGAGCAGTTCCGCGTCTACCCGGCCAAGGACCTGTTGGCCATACTGGCGGCCATCCTGGAGGGCGAGATCGACCTTCACAATGGACGGCCCGATGAGGGCATCGCGGCGTTGCGAAAAGCGGTCGAGCGTGACGATGCGCTGATGTACGACGAGCCGGAACCGTTGCCCTTCGATGCACGCCACTGGCTCGGAGCGGCGTTGCTCGAAGCTGGACGCTACGCAGAAGCAGAGCAGGTTTACCAACTGGAATTGCTGGACCATCCACACAACGGCTGGTCGCTGTTCGGGTTGCAAAGCGCCCTTGATGCACAGAACAAACCCACTACAGAGGTCGGCCGCGACTTCGACGCTAGTTGGTCCCGTTCCGATACTTGGATCCGAGGATCGCGATTCTAAGCGCTAACGCGGCCGCCTGGCGATGGATTCATGCATAGGAGAGCGGCGGCCAGCGCGTTTTGCTCGTCCCAATTGAACCGACGCGACGACCTGATCGAGGCCACGCACTCGTGATCCGCCCGAAGACCGAGGAGAGCGCCGATATGACCGCCTCGCCCTCCGACGGAAAGCAGCGGACGCGAACATCCAGCCCACAATGAGCAAGGTCAGCAGTCCGGCCGACGCTCCGGCGATCTCCCGGGTGCGAGCGTCGAACGGCAGACGCCGGACTTTCTCTAGCCAAGTTCGCGGAGTCGCTGCCGGCGGCAGCGAAGAAAGCGATCCGGTTGATTCCTGCAGCATCGGATCGTCCAAGGCTCCTCGCAGGGGCAACTCCGACTCCAGTTCGTCAAATTCAGGCGTCGGAGAGACGAAGTCCAAAATGCCTTCTTGCCGGACATTTTCCGGCTGGATGCCTTCCTGTGGGATGCCTTCTTGGGGGACATCCTCCTGGACCTGGGCGACGGCGATTCCGCCCGCCCATATTGCCAAAGCGACCGCCAGGATTACGGTCACTATGCGAACCCTCATACACTCCTCCTCTGTGCGCTTTCGGAGTAGATCACTCTTACGCCGGAAGAGTTACAACGTTCAGCAAAACGGTTCTATGCTTTGGAGGGTAGCTCTTAAGACTCGCTTGGTCGCGGCGCGCGCCACACCACCCGGCCGCGGTACACAGTCGCCGCAGCTCCGCCTCGGAAGTCCTTCCCGTAGAACGGCGAATTGCGGCTAATTGAATGGGTCGCTTCTGGAGTGAATTTCCATTTGCGTTCGGGATCAAGCAGCGTCAGGTTAGCGATTGCGCCTTTCTCGATACGTCCCATGTCCGTGCGCCGCAGCACCGAAGCAGGTCCCGTGGTGAATAATTCCACCAGCCGCATCGCAGAAAAGCCCGCCCCATGAACTAATTTTTCGATCGCCAAGGCGACGGCGGTCTCGAGTCCAGTAATACCGAATGGGCAACTCTCGAACTCTTGCATCTTGACGTTGCCCGTATGCGGCGCGTGGTCGCTCACGATGGCGTCGATCGTACCGTCCAGCATTCCTGCAATGAGAGCCTGTGCGTCGGAAGGCTCTCGCAGCGGCGGCCGCACCTTGTAGTTGCTGTCGTATCCGGGCACGTCGGCGGCGGTCAGCACAAATTGGTGTGCGGCGACTTCGGCGCTGACCGGTATGCCTTCCGCCTTCGCCCGGCGAATCATGGCCACCGCCGCGGCCGTCGATAAGTGAGCAGCATGGAACCGCGCGCCCGTTTCGCCGCTCAGAATGATGTCGCGCGCGACGATCGTCTCCTCCGCACTGCCGGGAATGCCTGTCAAACCCAGCCGCGCACTCAATAGTCCGTCATGCACCGATCCGTCCGCTGCCAGAGTCACGTCCTCACAATGATCGATCACGGTGAGATCAAACGACGCCGCATAGCGCATCGCCCGCCGCATCAGGGCCGCGCTCATGACAGTGTTATCGCCATCGCAGACCGCGACCGCCCCGGCCGCTTTCATCGAGCCGATCTCGGCCAGTTGTTCGCCCTCGGTCCCTTGGGTGATCGCCCCGATGGGCAAGACCGTCGCATAGGACTGTCTCGCCGCGCGATCCACTAAGAAGCTGGTCACCGTCGCCGAATCGTTGACCGGCTGCGTTTGGGGCAACGCACAAACGACCGTGAAGCCCCCAGCGGACGCGGCCTTGGCCCCGCTCTCGATCGTCTCGGCATGCTCCAATCCAGGCTCGCGCAAGCGGGCTCGCAGATCGATGAAGCCGGGCGCCACGATCAGCCCTTGGGCATCGAAAACCTCGGCATCTTCGGCCTCGATGTTTGTCCCGATACTTTCGATGTAGCTCTCGTTGATCAGGACGTCTCGGGTATCGTCCAACTGCGAAGCAGGGTCAATCACCCGGCCGTTGCGTATAAGTAATCGCGCCATGCGGATTAGATCTTCGGCGGCCACTCAGCACCGCATGCCCTTTCCAGGACTGCCATGCGGGCCGAGAGTCCATTCTGCACCTGATTCAAAATTACGGAACTTTTCGAGTCCGCCACCTCCGAGGACAGTTCCCTGCCTCGATTGATCGGTCCCGGATGCATCACCAGCACGTCCGGCTTAGCCAACTGCAGGTGCTCGATCGACAAACCAAAGAACTGGAAGTACTCGTTCTTGGGGAAAATCGGCGCCTTTTGCCTCTCCAATTGGACTCGCAACATCATCACCACGTCGGCGTCGGCTACGGCCTCGTTCATGTTGTTGGTGAGCGTGATGCCGGGAACGATCTCCTTCAAGCTCGACGACAGCATCGTCGCCGGGCCGCAAAGGACGATGTCCACGCCGAACTTCGACAGCAGATGAATGTTGGACCGCGCTACACGCGAATGCACGATGTCGCCGATGATCGCCACGCGCAGCCCCTGAAGGGACTCCTTTCGCTCCAGCATCGTCATCGCATCCAGCAACGCCTGCGTCGGATGCTCGTGCCTGCCGTCTCCGGCATTGATGATCGGCGTGGGCAGAAACCGCGATAAAAAATGCGGCGCGCCCGAGGCGGAGTGGCGCATCACAATCGCGTCCGGCTGCATGGCTGCCAAGGTGTTCAGCGTGTCGACCAGCGACTCGCCCTTCGACAGACTGGACCCCTGGGCCTCGATGGAAACCGTATGCGCTCCCAAGCGTTTGGCGGCGATCTCAAAACTTGTTCTCGTGCGGGTCGAGGCCTCAAAGAACAGATTGACGATGGTCTTGCCCGATAAGTACTCGCGAAGCTGGTCTCGCCGATCGATTTGCAGCTGCTTATAGTGCGCGGCGCGGCGCAACAGGTGTTCAATCTCGGGGCGCTCGAGCTTTTCAATGCCTAGCAGGCTGCGTTCCGATGGGGAACTGCGGTTGCCCGCCGCATCGAGGGCCGGCGCTTCAACTGGAGTTTGCGGGGCGAAAGCGCCGCTGTCGGGAGAGCCGTCGGTCACAGATCACCGATAGGATAGCCCAATATCGGGTGGGATTCCCCCTTTTCCTAAGCATGCGGTATCTTAGAACTAGTTCTTGGGCAATGATGCCCATGGGGGAAGTGCGTCCTTATGCTGATGATGAATTCCGAGCCCGCCCGTGACCTGGATCCCCAGGAGACTCAGGAGTGGTTAGAAGCCCTTGATCTGATTACGGAGGATGCCGGACCTGAACGCGTCAACTACATCATCCAGCAGCTAATTGCACGCGCGAGAGAGAACGGCGCTTCTGTTCCACAGGGCCTCAATACGCCCTACCTCAATACCATTCCGGTTGAAGCCGAAGTGCCGTATCCCGGCGACCGGGAACTGGAACGATTGATCAAGGGCATTATCCGTTGGAACGCGATGGCCATGGTCGTTCGCGCCAACAAGTACGACCCCGGCATCGGCGGACACATCTCCACCTACCAGTCCCTAGCCACGCTAGTCGAAGTCGGCTACAACCACTTCTTCCGCGCCAAGATCGGCGACCAGCCTGGCGACTTTGTCTACTTCCAAGGTCATGCCTCACCCGGCATGTACGCGCGCGCCTATCTCGAAGGACGGCTGGAAGACAAGCATCTTGAGAACTTCCGCCACGAACTGCGCGACCACCCGGGGCTATCGTCTTATCCGCACCCCTGGTTGATGCCTGATTTCTGGCAATTCCCGACCGTCTCAATGGGTATTGGGCCGATCAATTCGATCTACCATGCACGCTTCATGCGCTACTTGGAGAACCGCGGCCTGATTCCCGTAACGGACCGCAAGATTTGGGCCTTCGTCGGCGACGGCGAAACGGACGAACCGGAAACGCTAGGCGCCTTGACCCTAGGTTCTCGCGAACACCTCGACAACCTGGTCTGGGTAGTCAACTGCAACTTACAGCGGCTTGACGGTCCCGTACGCGGCAACGGCAAGATCATCCAGGAGCTCGAAGGCTCCTTCCGTGGCGCCGGCTGGAATGTCATCAAGGTTCTGTGGAGTTGCGACTGGGACGACTTGCTGGCCCGCGATGAGACCGGCCTTCTGCGGCAGCGCATGGAAGAGTGCGTCGACGGCGAATACCAGCGGTTCAAGGGTCTCGGCGGCGCCACGGTCCGCAAGGAGTTTTTCGGCAAATACCCCGAACTGCTCAAGCTCGTCGAGCACATGTCCGATGACGAGCTCGGACGGCTCAAACGCGGCGGACATGATCCTCACAAGATTTACAACGCCTACCTGCAGGCCACAAACCACAAAGGCGGCCCAACCGTGATCCTGGCCAAGACGGTTAAGGGATACGGTCTCGGCGAAGCGGGCGAAGGCAAGAACATCACCCATAACCAGAAGAAGCTCAACGAGCAGGAGCTGGAATACTTCCGCAAGCGGCTGGATCTGCCCGTACCGGACACCACGGTCAAATCGATCTCCTTCTATCGGCCCAGCAAGACAGCGCCGGAGATGAAATACCTGCACGAACGCAGACAAGCTTTGGGCGGCTACCTTCCGGAGCGTAAACCCGCCAAGATCGACATCAAGGCTCCTGCTGTCGCTGCATTCAAGGAATCTCTGGACGGTTCCAAAGGTCGTGAAGTGTCGACGACGATGGCTTTCGTCGGCATTCTCAAACAGCTCATCACCGACAAGTCGATCGGCAAGTATGTCGTGCCGATTATTCCCGACGAAGCGCGCACCTTCGGCATGGAGTCGCTGTTCCGCAGCTACGGCATCTATGCCAGCCGAGGTCAGCTCTACAAACCCGTCGACTCAGAGATGCTTCTTTACTACAAGGAAGCCAAAGACGGACAGATTCTCGAAGAAGGCATAACGGAAGCGGGCTCGATGGCCTCCTTCACGGCAGCCGGTACGGCTTACGCCAACTACAACGTGCCGATGCTGCCCTTCTTCATTTACTACTCGATGTTTGGCTTCCAACGCATCGGCGACCTGATCTGGGCCTTCGCCGATTCCCGCGGCAAGGGCTTCCTGTGCGGCGGTACCGCAGGGCGCACGACGCTCAACGGAGAGGGCCTACAACACCAGGACGGCCACTCTCTGGTTCACGCCTCGACCGTCCCCAATTGCAAGGCGTACGATCCAGCTTACTCGTATGAAATCGCCATCATCGTCCAGGACGGCATCCGCCGCATGTACGAGGAAAACGAGGACATCTTCTACTACATCACCCTCGAGAACGATAACTACGAGCATCCGCCGATGCCGAAGGGCGCCGAAGAGGGCATCCGCCGCGGCATCTACCTGCTGAACAAACCCGCCAAGGGCAAGCCCGACGTCCATTTGTGGGGCAGCGGCGCCATCCTGGGCGAGGCGCTCAAGGCTCAGACGATCCTAGCCGAGAAGTTCGGCGTCGCCTCCGACGTCTATAGCGTGACCAGCTATGGTGAGTTGCGACGCGACGCGATTGCGACCGATCGTTGGAATCGTTTGCATCCGACTTCACCTGAGAAGTCCAGCTACATCGCCTCGCAGTTCGCCGGCGACGATCTCCCAATCATTGCCGCTAGCGACTACATGAGGACTTTGCCCGATTCCTTGGCTCCCTGGCTTAACGGCCGCATGACGAGCCTCGGTACTGACGGATTCGGCCGCAGCGAAGATCGCGCCCACCTGCGCAACTTCTTTGAAGTGAGCGCCGCAGCGATCGCCGCCGCCGCCTTGTCCAAGCTCGCCCGCACCGGCAAGTTCGACAAGCGCAAGATCAAGAAGGCCTTTGAGGACTTAGGGGTTAATCCCGAGGCGCCGAATCCGGCGACGGCCTAGAAAAGTCGATGTTCGGCGTCCGCACGTTGCGTCTCGCGGTCTGTGCGGCGGCGGTACTCCTGTGGTCCGCTTGTTCGGGAGGATCCGCGACGGTTGGCGAAGGCCCGTCAGGACTGGATCCCTCCAATCCGTCCACGACCGTCACTCTGCCTGACGGGAGTCAAGTCAAAGCTGAGCTGGCGTTAAGCCGCGAAGCCCAGGCCCAAGGCATGATGTTCCGGACTAACCTGCGTCCCGGTGAAGGCATGCTGTTCCCTTTCCAGGAGATGGCTCCACGCTCGTTCTGGATGTTCCAGACGCTCATTCCACTGGATATCGTCTGGCTCGACGACAACAAGCGCGTAGTCGAGATCTCCGCCAACTCCCCGCCCTGCCGCACTGTTGCGCAGGACTGTCCGTCCTATGGCGGCTCTGCCCACTCCACCTATGTGTTGGAACTCGCCGCCGGTCAAGCGGCCGCGCACCAGTTAACCATTGGTTCTCAGCTAGAGTTCTAGCCGCCCGCTGCCTATTTCGCTTACGCTCCGAAGTAATGGATCCGAGCCAGCTCCAAATCCTGCTTGAGAAAGTGCGCGACGGAGCCGTTTCTCCTGAAGATGCCATGAGGCGGCTTGAGCACATGCCGTTCGAAGACCTTGGCTTCGCCAAAGTCGACCACCACCGCGCTCTGCGGCACGGCATGCCCGAAGTGATCCTCGGCAAAGGCAAGACTGTCGACGAGGTTCGCGGCATCGCCCAGAAGCTGCTCGAACGCTCCGGCAACCTGCTGGTCACCAGAGCCGATGCCGCGATGGCCGTCGCTGTCTCCGAGTTAGCGCCGGACGCCGAGTACTTTCCCCGATCGGGCGCCCTACGCGTCTGGCGAGACCGCACGCTCCGCGGCAAAAGTACGATCGCCGTCGTCTGCGCCGGCACCAGCGACATCCCGGTCGCTCAAGAAGCCAGGATCACTTGTGAAGTCATGGGCAACCGCGTCGAAGAAGTTTATGACGTCGGCGTTGCCGGGATTCATCGTCTGCTAGGCAATCTTGGCAAGCTTTCCGACGCTCGCGTGATTATCTGCTGCGCAGGCATGGAAGGCGCATTGCCGAGCGCGGTCGGCGGCTTGGTTTCGTGCCCGGTGATCGCCGTGCCCACGAGCGTCGGTTACGGAGCTAGTTTCGGCGGGATTGCCGCACTGTTGGGAATGCTCAACTCGTGCTCTTCGAACGTGACGGTCGTCAATATCGACAACGGCTTTGGCGCGGCCTACGTGGCCACTCTGATTAATCGGGCCTAGCATCGCACCGTCAGAACGACTCCGATTCCGCCTCCGTCGTTCAAATCGCCTACATGGTTGTATAATGAGCACCTGGACGCCGGTACCCGATGGGACCGGCGTCTCTGCATTCCTCGAAGGAAGTGCGTTATGGTCCCTGACTTCATCGTCCAAATAGAAGAGAAGGTCAAGAAGCTTGAGTACGAACTCAAGAACGAGCTTCCGAAAGAAATTCAGCGCGCCCGCGAGCTAGGCGACCTCAGTGAGAACGCCGAGTATGCCGCGGCAAAGGAGCGCCAAGACCTCGTCTCGTCTCAGATCGCCTCCTACAAGAAGCGTTTGGCCGAACTGCGCATGGTCGATTTCTCGAAGATCAGCAAGGACTCCATCGGCCTCGGATCCACCGTGCGCGCCGTCGACGTCGATACTGACAAGGAAGTCGAATACGAGTTGGTCGCCTCCGAAGAGGCCGACGTACCGAACGGCAAGATTTCCACGACGTCCCCCATCGGCCGCGCATTCATGAACAAGGCGCAAGGCGACTTGGTCGAGGTGCAAACGCCGGGAGGCCGCAAGGAATTCGAGATCGTCAGTTTCACCACGATTCACGATAAGATCTAAGCTGGGCGCCGGAGAATAGAGAGCGAATCGAGCATGACCTTTACGGGAACCATCGGGGCAGTCTGCACTCGTATCCTCAACGGATTAGTCCGTGCCTTGGTTTTTACCCGGATTCACCCCAACGTCTTCACCTGCGTCGGCCTGGCCATCAATGCTGTCGGCGCCTGGATGCTTTCGCGCGGCGAGTTCTTCGAGGCGGGTTTGGTCGTTTTGCTTGCCGCCGTCTTCGACTTGGTCGACGGTCCGATCGCTCGCAGCAGCGGTCGCGTGACTCGTTTCGGCGGTTTTCTCGATTCCGTCATCGACCGCTACTCCGATCTGATCCTGCTGGTCGGCATGCTGGTTTACTACGCCAGCGTGAACCGCTTCGGCTACATCGTGCTTACCGCCGTGGCCATGACCGGTTCCGTCATGGTCAGCTACGTACGCGCTCGCTCGGAGAACGAGATCCCGAAATGTAAGGTCGGCTTCCTGGAACGTCCCGAAAGAATCGTTCTCCTGATCATCGGCACGTTGTTCAACCGCATGACTGCCGTTCTCTGGGTTATCGCTGTCCTTTCCAACTTGACCGTCGTTCACCGCATTGTCCATACCTGGAAAGAGACCAGCCGCATCGGCCAATCCCCCGCCGAAGCGTCGGCCGCCGCGGGAGCCAAGGCGAAGTCGCGCAGTGATCTCCGGCAGGGCGTTCGCTCCGCTTAGGCCCTCAGCTAGACCTCGCGGTTGAGGTACCCTAGCTCTTACCGATCTGCGGAGGACCCTTCCCTGGCCGATTTACAACTGGAAATCATCCCTCTAGGCGGACTCGGCGAGTTCGGCATGAACATGATGGCGATGCGCTGCGGCGACGACATCATCGTCATCGACGCGGGGATTCTCTTTCCCGGTCCCGATCTGCACGGGGTCGACGTCATCGTGCCCGATCTGAGTTGGTTGCTGGATCATGCCGATCAGGTCCGGGGACTGATTCTGACGCATGGTCACGAAGACCACGTCGGAGCTGTTCCCTACCTGCTGTCGCAACTTCATCTGCCGGTCTACGCCACGCAATTCACCGAAGCCTTGGTACGCCGGCGCCTCGACGAACACGATTTCGATGAGGAACCAGACGTTCGCCGGATGAAGTTTCGGGAAAAGTTCAAGCTTGGCTGCTTCACTATCGACCCGATCCACGTCACGCACTCGACGCTCGATTGCGCCGCCCTGGCAATCGACACGCCGCTCGGCGTTGTTCTGCACACGGCCGACTTCAAGATTGATCAAACTCCCGTCGGCGATTCGCTGTTCGACCTTCACGCGTTTGCGGAATACGGCAAGAAAGGCGTTCTGCTGCTGCTCTCGGACTCGACCAACGTGGACCGGCCCGGCTATACGCCATCTGAGCGCGCCGTGCGGCCGGCATTCGAAGACATCTTCGCCCGAGCCGAGCGCGGCATCTTCGTGACTTGTTTCTCGTCCGCGATTCCGCGCGTGCAGCAGATCATTGATCTGTCCGTGCAGCACGGCCGCAAGGTGGCATTGGTCGGCCGTAGCCTTTCCAGCGCTAACGAACTCGCACACGAACTCGGCCTGTTGCGCATCCCCGACGGCTCCTTCGTCCGGCCCCAGGACCTCTACAAACTCCAGCCTAGCCAAAGAACGGTGATCGTCTCGGGCAGTCAAGGCGAGCCGTTAAGTTCCATGGCCCGCGCTTCGGTCGGCGCACACAAGCACGCCGCGATTGAAGAAGGCGACAAGGTAATTCTGAGCGCGCGGGTGATCCCGGGCAACGAGAAGGCCGTCTATCGCATGGTTGACCACCTCTGCAAGCGCGGCGCCGAAGTCTTCTACGGTCAACAGACGCCGCCCTTGCATGTCTCCGGGCACGGGGCCCAAGAGGAAATGAAGCTTATCCTCAACCTGGTCCGTCCGCGCTACTTCTTGCCCGTACACGGCGAATATCGCCAACTCGCCAGCCACGCTCGTCTGGCGGCGCCGCTGCACGACCAAGGTCTGGAGGAGACGTTCGTGCTGCAGAGCGGCGAAACGCTGCTCATCGATGAGTACGGCGCGCGCCGCGGCGAAGACGTCGAAGTCGGACGCATCTTTATCGACGCCGGGACCGGCGACGAGATCATTGAAGAGATGGTAATCAATGACCGCCGCAGTCTTTCTGAGTTCGGCGTCATCGTGCCCATCGTCACCATCAACCGTCAAACTGGAGAGTTGGTTGGGGAGCCCGAACTCGTTTCGCGCGGCTTCGTCGTCTCCGAAGGCGGCGAAGAACTCATCGAAGAGGCCTACGACGTAGTCGCCGCGACCGTGCGCAGCTCCTCGAAGGAGGAGGCCGCCGACATCGGAGTCATGGAAGAAAAGATTCGCACGGACTTGCGCCGCTTCCTTTCGCGGAAGACGTCGCGCGCCAGCCGGCCCTTGATCGCGCCGGTCATTCTCGAAGCTTAGTCGCCGCCCGTTGTCGGCAGCGCCGTCGGCGGGAAATAACCCTTGCGGTGGTAGACATCGACCGGGATCTCGGTCTTCAACTTCACTCGAATATCGAGCTTGCGGTAGTTCGTGTCCGAGAACGGCTTCGGCGGCGAATAACCAATGATGTACTGGCTCTGGACCTGTCCCGAAATACTCAATACCGCGTTGTACAGCGCTTCCAGTTGGACCCGCGCATATTGCCCGGTGCCGACTTCGTATTGATAGTTGCCGGCATCCTGGGGTTTTGACAGGTAACCGTTGATGTCCTTGTGGATATTCTCCATGGGGAACACCACCGTTCCGCCTGTCGCTTCGGCGATGTTCTTGAGATTGTCGCCTTCAGCAACATGGAAGCCGAACGCCGCGGTGCTGACCGAATACACCGTCA
>CAZYOX010000031.1:0-19314 GCA_964649285.1 uncultured Bryobacterales bacterium
TACGTCGGCGCCAAGGATCTCGACCGTCTTATCTAGAAGTGCCTCGAATTCGGTTGGGGTCATGCCAGAGACCTAAGAACGGAACTGGCGATGTGCCATGCGAGAACAGGCGGTACGGCATTACCCACTTGCCGTTCTGTCTCGCGCAGCTTCGCCGCGAAGATGAAGTTGTCGGGGAACGACTGAAATCTTGCGGCCTCTCGCATCGAGATCCGGCGCGGCAGGCTGTAGTGATACTGAATGTTCCCGTGGCATTCCGCCCGTATCGTATCCGCCGGCTGATCGGCCTTGATGCGTCGGTCCCCCTGTTCGGGGCTGCGGGCGGCGCGACTCCATACGTGGTTAATGCCTTCGCTCTCTTCGACCGATTCCAGGTCTCCAATCGCCTGCTTTGAAGTAACCCAATCGCCGCGTTGCCTCTCAGGCCACGGCGTCTGAAAGGGCTTCACGCCATGCGAAGTCCCAACGATGAAGATGCGCTGGCGCATCTGCGGAACGCCGTAATCGGCCGCCAGGTATAGGTGAAACGAAAGGTTATACCCAAGAGACCCAAAGTCTGCCAGCACCTTCGCTAGCGACTCGCGGTTGTTGCTGTGAAGCAGGCTCTTAACGTTTTCCGCCACGAAGGCGCGGGGGCGCCGTGATTCCACGGCGTCAACCATCGCCCGATAGAGTCCGCTGCGAGGGCCTTCCACTCCCTGGGATTTGCGGCCATTGATCGAAATGTCTTGGCACGGAAAGCCGCCAATGATGACGTCGGGCTGCTTCGGCATCGTCGCCACTTCTGTGCGGATGTCGCCCTGTCGAATCTCACCCGACAAGTTACGCCGATATGTGCGACAAGCGGCCTCGCTCAGGTCGTTAGCCCAAACGACCTTAAACGGCAAGCGCTCGTAGTGCCGCCCGCGAATCTCGAATCCACCGACGAATCCGAGATCCATTCCTCCGCAGCCGGAGAACATGGAAGCAACGCTAATGCTTCCGCTTCCGTTTGCCGCGTGGTAGCCGTTTAGCTCTTGCTTCAATTAACCCAAGCCTCCGCGTCGTCCTTACCGGTCAACTCATCGAAGGTCAACCGTCTACCGGTCACGCTTTGGACCGCCAGCGAGAAGCGCTCGCTGTCGGTCAGTTCGCGGTTGTTGTAGCGGAACGCCTGTTCGTCGAGATAGCGGAACAAGTGAAAGGGCTCGACGCTTACATACGTGCCGCTGATTCCGCGCTTTAGCAGGCTCCAGAAGTTCTCTAGGGTGTTCGTGTGAACCGTCCCGTTGACGTAGGCCACGGCGTGGTCTATGACTTCGTGGGCGTATTCGCGCTCCAAACCATCGTACGATAGCAGAGCGTCAGAATACAGCGCTGATCCAGCCTGAACGTTCTCGCGAATCTCCGCTTGCAGAGTACGCTTGCGGCGATCCGGTACAACGGCGGCTCGCACCTTTCCGCCGCGCTCGACGATTCCGAAAACGACGGTCTTATCCTTGCCGCCCGTCCCAGTGATTCGGCGGTTGCGCTTCGAGACGTGCATGTTGCGAGCCTTACCGCCGATGAAGGTCTCGTCAACTTCAACTTCCCCCGACAGCATGCCCTCTGAGTCGCCATGTAAAACCGTGCGGATTCGATGGTCCATGAACCATGCCGTCTTCTGCGTAACGCCGACCGTGCGGGCTATCTCGCTGCTGCTGACGCCGTTCTTGCAGTTCACCACCATCCACATCGCCATCAGCCACTTGTCGAGACCGAGAGGGGACTCCTCGAAGATCGTTCCGGTCTTCAACGTAAACTGGCGTTTCGGGTGGTGACTGCCGCACTGCCAGCGGTTGTACTTCGCCTGAAACTTTACGTTCTCGCTTCCGCACCGAGGGCAGGCAATCCTACCGTCCGGCCAACGCTTCGCGACCATGTATTCGTGGCAGCGCAGGGGGTCGGAAAAGAACACCACAGCCTCTTGAAGTGTTTTAGGCTCAGTCATTTCCATGACCCAAGAGTACCAGAATCAGGTGGATTAGTCAACTATATAATTGCCCAACAGAGGCGCGACCGTGAGGGAGCGATCATCTACGCTGAAGTGCTATGCGAAGTGACTTTCCATCAGACTTCTTACGTCACGGATCATCTCTTTGGTGTCGGTGTTGGTGAACTCAGTCCACTTGCCGTGGGCCGCTCTGGTTCGGATGTCGGCTAAGGCCGTCACTTTCTTTTGAACCAACTGAGTATAGACACGGGCCTTGGCCAGATCCGCGTTCATTTTGTCGAGCTTTGGTCGATCTGCGAGCGCAATTCCGTGTCGGACGCACAGTTTACGAAGACCATCCTCAAGAACACAGCCAGCTATAACCGCGGCTGGTGCGTAGTATCCCGCGGAAAGTAGGTGGTCTGCTTGTTCCAGGAAGTCATCGAACACTTCCGCCTCAACCAAACGCCGCACATCAAAGAGAGAATCGCTCTGATAATCCTCCTTTGCCCCACGCAAGACCCCCTGGGCACGAAGTGCTGGGCTGTAGGTTATATACCTCTCTTGCATGACCTGGACAAAGCTCTGGTATTGCTGACTATCTGATCCAAACACGCGTGCCAGTAGGTTCTTGCTGCGGGCCACCCACTGATAGGCCAACTCTTCGTTTACTCGGGAATCAGCGCCGATTATGCCTTCGACCCTACGTCTTGTCGCCAAGACTTCGACTCCGAGTTGAATCAACTGGTCAAAAGTCTGGAGAATGCGCTCGTCGAGTTTCATGGCGTGGAGGAGTTGGTCACGGGACGTAGTAGTGCCTCTTCGGGTGGGAGTTTAAGGTGTTGGAGAAACAGAGCACGGCTTGTCTGCGCCGAGTTCAGCCTTCATCGCTCGAAGGGCGACTAGAAGTACTGTACCGAACGACTGATGGAGTTTCGTGTAGACTTCGAGGTTTCCCGCCGGTGCTACACGCCCCTCATCCCAGTACTCTCTCCTGTCGCGGTGGAACATATAGTGGCGGCATTGGACCATCTTGCCCTGCTGACCAGTTGAACGCATTTGGTCCAGCGTCAGAACAAGATTGTCGACGTTTGCGACTGACGCGATGTAGTCAACAACAGGTCGGGTCTGTGGAGAGCGCCATGCCTCGACGAGTACTGCGAGTAGGGCTATCCACAGTCTTTCAAATCGGGCACGATCACTCATGTGGAATGTCGTTGGATCGGAGTCGAGCGGCTCCTTTAGCATGCGATTACGCGTTAGCGATGCGTTGAGAAAAGCATCGTGGAGGTTCGTGAGGCCGAGAACAACTAGAGGGTCCATTCTAAGAAGAGCTTCTCACAAGAAGCAGGAGCTGGCAGTCCTACATCGCCGCAGCCAGCGGCCGAATCGGGGCGCCGGTGCCGCCCAACAACTTGAGCGGCGCCGCGATGAAGGCAAACTCGTAGCGTTCGTTTTCGGCCAAGGTCTCAAGGTTCAAGGCTTCGATGATATGAATGCCTTGCTCGACCAGCAAATGCACATGGACGGGCATGATTTCGCTGGGGAGATGTTCGAAAGCTACGGTGTCGGAGCCGGCGGCGAAGACGCCTTTGCTGCTTAGCCACTTGGCGCCTTCGAGGTTGGGCCCGGGATTCCTGAGCTGGTTGATGTAGCGTCCGGCATCGCTCCAATAGACCGCCCAGCCGGTGCGTATGAGGGCGATGTCGCCTTCGCGAATCTCCGTGCCTTGATGTTCGGCGACGCGCTCTAACAACTCGGCATCGATGACGAAGTCGGCCGGCAGCACGTCTTTCTCTTTGTAGGCGGCGACGTCGAGCAGCACGCCGCGGCTGAGGATCGGCTTGATGGTTTCGACGCCGTACTCGGTCATGCCGCCGCCGTAGGACTGGTTCGACTGCGTGTCGACACCCTTGAAAAACTTGCCGCACATGGAGAAATGGCTCAACGCGTCGATGTGCGTGCCGACGTGCCCGCCTAATGCGATAGCTTCTGCGGCGGAACTGCTGCCGGTCTCGCGCACATATTCGCCGTGTTGTTTCGACAGGCTGTACTGGTAGGGCGGGTGTGCGGGGTGATGCGGCATGCCGACAAAGTACGGCTGGCCGAGGTCATGGATTTCCGCCCTTTCGAGCAGGTCGAGCAGTTGGTCGAGCATGCGATCCGATTATGTCTTAACCAGGTCCAAACAGGTGAATTCGGGGCGCAGGCGCTCCCAGTTGATGCGGTCGACGCGCACGCGTATGCGGCCGCCGAGGCGGTAGCGGTTCTTGGACTGTGCGCCGATAAGAGCCTGTTG
Source organism: uncultured Bryobacterales bacterium (assembly GCA_964649285.1). Classification (GTDB taxonomy): domain Bacteria; phylum Acidobacteriota; class Terriglobia; order Bryobacterales; family UBA6623; genus CAMPKL01. The sequence continues at coordinate 4,251 of CAZYOX010000031.1, forward strand.
GTTGTCGCGGAAGAAGACGCTCTCGCCGGAGAAGTCGTCGGCTGAGACGAAGCCTTCGACGTAGTACTCCTCCAGCTCGACCCACAGGCCCTTTTCGTTGACGCCGACGATCAGGCCATCGAACTCTTCGCCGAGATGGCCCTCCATGAAGCGGGCCTTCTTCCAGGCGAGTAGGTCGCGCTCGGCGTTGGCCGCGCGCCGTTCGGTGAAAGACGTCTCACTGCCGAGTTGGGCTAGATCATCGAGCGAGTAAGCGCCCGGAAGGCCGTTCTTGTATGGCGAGGTCTTGCCGCCGTCGATCAGCGACTTGAGAATGCGGTGGACTATGAGGTCGGGGTAACGGCGGATGGGCGAGGTGAAGTGCAGATAGAGATCGGTGGCCAAGGCGAAGTGACCCTTGGAGAGCTCGCTGTAGCGGGCCTGCGTGAAGGAACGGAGCATACGGTAGTTGAGCACCTTCTCTTCGGGACGCCCTTTGATGCGGTCGATGAGCTTCTGATAGTCCTTGGAACTCACCGCGATGTTCGAGGGAACGCGTGTGTCGCGCCGCGACTTCGTGCCGTCGCGGTGTTTGCGGTGGCGATGGAAGGTCTTCTCGCCGGTCTCTACTCCTAAAGTTTGGCCGAAAGTGCGGGCGATCTCTTCGAATTCGAGAATGCTTTTGGCGCTGGGCGGCTCGTGTATGCGGTGCAGGTAGGGGGCCTTGGCTTTTTCGAAGTGTCCAGCGACGGCCTCGTTGGCGGCGAGCATGAACTCTTCGATGAGCCGGTGGGCAATGTTGCGCTCCGCTTTCTTGACGCCGATCATGTTGTGCTGATCATCGAAGATGATCTCGGCCTCGGCGAGTTCGAGGTCGATCGAGCCGCGCTTGCGCCGCTTGGCCATCAGAACTTCGGCGAGTTCCTTCATCAGCTCAAAGCCGTCGATGAACTGCGAGTATTGGTGGCAGGCTTCTTCCTCGCCTTCGAGCACGCGGAACACGTTGGTGTAAGTCATGCGCGCGGCGCTGCGGATGACGCCTCGGTGGAAGGTCGCCTTCTTCAATCCGCCTTTCTCATCGAGCGTCAGCAGCGCGGACATCACGAGCCGATCGACGCCGGGATTGAGCGAGCAGATGCCCGTTGAAAGCTTGCCGGGCAACATCGGCACGGCACGGTCGGGGAAGTACGTGCTGGTGCCCCGGCGGCGCGCTTCGCGGTCGAGCGCCGAGCCGGGCGTGACGTAGTGGCTGACGTCGGCGATGTGCACTTGCAGCGCGTAGCCGCCGTTGCTGAGCTTCTCGACATAGACGGCGTCGTCGAAGTCACGAGCCGTTTCGCCGTCGATGGTGACGATGGGTAAATCGCGGAAGTCGCGGCGCACAGCGATTTCTTCCGGCGATATAACGTCGCAGACGGTCTCGGCTTCTTCAAGCGCGTCGGCGGGAAAGCGGTGCGGGATGTGCTTCTTGCGGATCATTACCTCGACGTCGACGCCGAAGTCGTTCTCGAATCCGAGCACTTCTATGACCTTGCCGCGCGCATTGGAGAACTGCGTGGGAAACTGCGTGAGGGCGACGGTGACGATCATGCCGTCAAGCTCATGAGGCGCGGAGACTTTCGGCTGAATCGCGTTGCCGAGGCGCTCCTCGTACATTTCCGGCGGAGGAATCTCGCTGCCGCGGACGATCTCGATGCGTCCGGGAATGCGGTCGTCATGGGGCTCGACGTAGGATCCGTGGTCGCCATAGACGAACATGCCGACGATCTCGCTTTGAGCGCGTTCGACGATTTGAATGATGCGGCCCGAAGCGCGGCCGCGTTCGTCGAGTCGGACGATGCGCACGAGCACGCGGTCGTCATGCATGGCGTCCAGCGTCGAGTCAGAGTCTACGTAGATATCGCCCTCGGCGCCTTTGACAGGCGAGTCTGGGACGACGAAGCCGAAGCCGGAGGGGTGCTGGCTGAAGGTGCCGCTGATGTAGCGTCCGCCCTTGGTGACGAGCTTGTAGTGTCCGCGGCGTTCCTCGATGATCTTGCCTTCGGAAGCGAGTTGGTCGAGGGCCATCTGGAGTCCGGCGCGTTCGGGCCCTTTGAGGCCCAGCGTGCGGACGAGGTGCTTGAAGCTGACGCGGCCGCCCGGTTGGCTTTGGACGTACTCTAGCGCTGCGGCAGGATCCATCGACTCATTATCCGCGGTTAACCCTTTGACTATGTGTTAGTGGCCTGAAATCATGGTGCTTAGCAACATGGCGAAAACACCGAAGGTGACCTTGGGCTTGGTGCAGATGTCCTGCGGAGCCGATCCGGCGGCGAACTTGAAGAAGGCCTTGGCGCGCATTGCTGACGCGGCGAAAAAGGGCGCGCAGATCGTCTGCCTGCAGGAGCTGTTCAAGTCGCTCTACTTCTGCCAAGAAGAGAATGCGGACCTGTTCGAGCTGGCGGAGCCGATTCCCGGGCCGACCACTGAGGAGTTGTGCGCAGCGGCCAAGAAACATGGCGTGGTGATTGTCGGTTCGATTTTCGAGAAGCGCGCGGCCGGGCTGTATCACAACTCCTCGGTTGTCATCGACGCGGATGGCTCGATGCTCGGCACGTATCGCAAGATGCACATACCGGACGATCCGCTGTTTTACGAGAAGTTCTACTTCACGCCGGGCGATCTAGGCTTCAAGGTCTTCAAGACGCGCTTCGGCGTAATCGCGCCGTTGATCTGCTGGGATCAGTGGTATCCGGAGGCGGCGCGGCTGGCCGCGCTGGCCGGGGCGGAGATTTTGGTGTATCCCACGGCGATCGGCTGGCACCCGGCGGAGAAGAGGAAGTGGGGCGACAAGCAGCGCGAGGCCTGGCGCACGATCCAGCGCTCGCACGCAGTGGCCAATGGGTTGTTTGTGGCCGCAGTGAATCGCGTCGGAGTCGAAAAGCCGGTAGCGGCCTCTAAGTCCAAGCCGGCGAATTACAAAGGCTTGGAATTTTGGGGCGGATCGTTCGTCAGCGGACCCTTGGGGGACGTGCTGGCGGAGGCGGGCGCCGGGGAGGAGATTCTGCTCGCGTCGTGCGACCTGGGCCGCATCGAGGAGACGCGGCGGGGCTGGCCATTCCTGCGCGATCGGAGAATTGACGCCTATGAGGGGATTCGCCGGCGTTATCTGGATAGCGGGGAGTGACGGAACTTTGGCTTCTGAACTCCGTAACTAAGAGTAGGAATTGGCTTTGACGCTCAAAATGCTCAGCCGTGTTGGGTTGCTGCTCGTCGCGCTCAGCTTCTCTCTAGGGGCTCAAGAGAGAGTGATGGTCGGCGACGACATTTTCGTCGGCGCCGACGAGGAGTTGGACCAAGTTGTCTGTGTTGGCTGCTCCATTCACATCGAGGGCCGCGTTGATGACGCCGTTGCCATCGGCGGAAGCATCACGGTCGCCGAGGGCGGCATTGTTCGCGACGTGGTAACGATCGCCGGCGGACTAGAAATGCGCGGCGAAGCGGAAGGCGACGCGGTCGCCGTGCTGAGCAGTTCTGATATTCGCGGTCGGGTAGATGGCGACGCAGTGGCGGTCATGGGCCGTCTGCGTTTACTGGATGGCGCTTCCGTTGACGGCGACGCGGTTGCTGTGATGGGAGGGCTTGAGAGAGCGCCGGGCGTCAGCGTAGGAGGAAACGCGACGGAAGTCGGGCCTGCCCTGGGAAGCTGGGCCGGAGCGGCAGCTTCGGGCCTCGTGGCCGTGATCGCTATTGGGCTCCTGCTGGCGCTGGCGATATGGCCGATCGTCTCGTTCATTTGCTTCTCGATCATGGGACCGCGGCGAGTCGGCATCATCTCCGCAACGGTCAATGAACGAGCAGGCATGTGCTTTCTGGTGGGGCTAGGATCGTGGGTAGCCTCGATCGTGCTCTCGATGATGATCCCGATCTTGTTTTTCTGGATACCAGGCGGCGTGGAGTCGGTGATAACGCTGGCGTTCTTTGTTACCGCCGCGGTCGGCTACACCGGCGTCGGGTTCTGGGTCGGCCGCGGGATGATCCGGGGAGGCAGCGGCGTGGGCGCCACGATTTTGGGTTCGATCTTGATCACCTTTATTCAAGCGATCCCCGTCATCGGTTGGTTTATTGCCTTTCCGGTGTTCGGTTGGCTGTCGCTAGGCGCCGCTATTCTGAGCGGCTTCGGAACGTCCGCCGATTGGCTCTTGCCGAGGACGACGCGAGACGTGATCGCCCGCCCGGCAATCTAGGAAACGACCGATCCCAATAGATCGTAGAACTCAGGGAACGACACGTTCGCGGCTTCTGCGTTGTGCATGATCGACGGTCCGGGCGCCTTCAACGCAGCCACGGCAAAAGCCATGGCGATGCGATGATCGCCATAGGAATCAAGTTCCGCCGGCTGGAAGTGTTGCCGTCCTGGGACGCGTAGGCCGTCTTCGAAGGCTTCCACCTGGATGCCCATCTTGACGAGGTTGGCGGCAATGGTCTTGATCCTGTCGGTTTCTTTGACCCGCAGCTCTTTGGCATCGCGAATCTCTAGGCCGTCTAGGCTAGCAGCGCCCAGCACAGCAAGCATGGGGATCTCGTCGATTACGCCGGCGGTCAGCGACTTCTCAATCAATCCGCCGCGGACAACGGGCGCTAGCGCCGATTTCGGTCCGCGTACCACCAAAGTGCCGACCGGTTCCGACCCGGAATCCGGATGCGGCTGAATCTCAATATCGGCATCCATCTCCAGCAAAACGTCCAACAGATCGGTTCTGGTCGGATTCAGTCCGACGCCTTCGATGCGGAGTAAGGAGCCAGGCAACATCAGTCCGACGGCGATAAAAAAGGCGGCAGAGGACAGGTCCGAGGGAACCCGCAGGTTGCGGCCCATGAGGTGCGGGCGCCCCTTGAGGCGAATCGTCGAACCTCCGTACTCAATATCGGCGCCAAGCGTTTCGAGAGCAATCTCGGAGTGGTTGCGGGTTTGCGTCTTCTCACGCACGGAGGTGACTCCGTCGGCATAAATGCCGCCGAAGAGAACGGCAGTCTTTACCTGGGCGCTCGCCATGGGCGGCTCATAGTGAATGGCGGAGAGCCTTGCCCCATCGATCGCCAGGGGAGGGAACTCGCCGCCTACGGCGGTAATGCGCGCGCCCATCTCCTGCAGCGGAGTCATGATGCGCTTCATGGGCCGCTTGGACAGCGATTCGTCGCCGCCGATCGAAGACGGGAAGCTTTGCCCTGCCAAGATTCCCGAGAGCATGCGGATCGTCGATCCCGAGTTGGCCGCGTCGAGCTGCTTTTGTGGAGCGGTTAAGCCATCCAACCCCACGCCGTGGATGATGATTCGGTCGTCTTCTTGCGTGATCTTGACGCCAAGATCACGCATGCAGTCAAGCGTCGCGGCGCAATCAGCGCCGCTGGAATAGTTGGAGATCTCGCTCACGCCTTCGGCGATCGACGTCAGCATCGCGTAGCGATGGGAAATCGATTTGTCGCCCGGCAAACGTACCGTTCCGCTTGCGCGGCGGCCGGGTGAGATCGTTTTTTGCATAAGCAGTCTATTGTAGCCGTTGCCCCTTCTGCTGTAACGCACTCTGCCGGGCGAACCGCTTCCGGCTAGTCATAGACGAAGTGAAGAACTTTCTTGAGGTCTTCCCATGCAAGCCGTTTCGCCTCTTTGTTATAAGCGCGCAGCAAGTAAGACGGATGGAACGTGGGCATCACCGGAATGTTGTTCCACTCGTGCCATTCGCCGCGCATTTTTGTGATGCCGACGGTGGACTTGAGCAGCGCCTTGGCAGCGGTGGCGCCGAGGACGCAGATCGCCTTGGGTCTGACCGTCTGGAGTTGGCGTACCAGAAATTGGCCGCAAATTTCCATTTCGTCGGGCTCAGGAGCGCGGTTGCCGGGCGGGCGGCACTTGACGACGTTGCAGATGTAGACGTCAGACCGCTTAATGAGAATGCCTTCGCCGGCGGCCGTCTTCTCGATCATGTCGGTGAGCAGCTGCCCAGCGCGCCCGACGAAAGGTAAGCCTTGAGCGTCTTCGTCCGCGCCCGGCCCCTCGCCGACGAAGACCAGCTTGGCGCTGGGGTTGCCGTCGCCGAAGACGATCTTGTTGCGGCCCTCGTGCAAACGGCAGCGCCGGCAGTCGCCGATGTCGTCCTGGATGATCTGGAAGCTATCTTTCACGGCGGCGGGCGGCAGCGGGCTCCTGGCCTCGCCGGATGCGACGGGCAGGGCAGGCTGTGGCTCCGCCACCGCTTCAGGCTCGACGGCCGCATGAGCATCCATCGGTTGATGCCGCGGGATATCCAATTGGCTAAAGCCAAGATCCCGGTAAAACTTCAAATATTGGATGAGCTCGTTGGACACCGGCCAGTTCATGCTATGGTAGCGCGGGATACGCGCAGCACAGCGTCGAAGATGCGGCTGGCCATTCGGCGCTTGGACATGCGGCTGATTTCGATAATGTCGCCGGACGCGGAAAGGATCAGGCCCTGGTTCTCCTCGGCATCGAAAGCCAGGCCGTCGCCGACCAGGTTGGCCACGAGCAGGTCGCAGTTCTTGCCCCGTAGTTTGTGCTCGGCATTGGCTTGCAGATCTTCCGTCTCGGCAGCGAATCCGACCAGGATACGGTCGCCCTTTGCGGCGCCCACGGCCTTGAGAATGTCCTGTGTGGGCTCCAGCTCGACCGACGGCGCCGCGTGATCTTTCTTGATCTTCCGCGCGGCCGGGGCCGCAGGCCGATAGTCGGCGACCGCCGCAGCCATGACGACGATCTGAGCGGCGTCGAGATTTTCCATGACGCGGTCGTACATGTGCTGCGCGGTCTCGACGGGAATAATCTTGCAGCCGGAAGGCGGCATCGCCGTGACCGGTCCGCAAACGATGGTGACCGAAGCGCCGCGGTCCCGCGCTTCCTCAGCCAGTGCGAAACCCATCTTGCCGCTTGAGCGGTTGGAAATGTAGCGCACGGGGTCGATCGGCTCGCGGGTCGGCCCCGCGGTAATCAGCACGCGTCTGCCGGCCAGGTCTTGCGATGGGGCGGGGACGTTGAGAATACGCTCGGCCGCGTCTGCTATGCGATCAGGTTCCGCCAGCCGTCCGGGACCCACCATGCCGCAGGCGAGCTCGCCTGCATCGGGCTCGACGACGTGCACGCCGCGGGCCTGCAGCACGGCAATGTTCTCGGCGGTCGCCGGGTGAGCCCACATATTTGAATTCATCGCAGGCGCGACGAGAACGGGGCCGACGTAAGCCAGATGCATGGTGGTGAGAAAGTCGTCCGCGATACCGTGAGCGAACTTGGCGAGGACGTCGGCGGTGGCGGGAGCGACCAACAGCAGATCGGCCTCTTGAGCAACACCGATGTGATCGATGGCGCTTGAGAGTGTCGCGTCGCCGCTATCGGAGGCGAATAGATCGGTGATGACGCGCTCGCCGGTGAGCGCGGCGAAGGTGAGCGGCGCGACGAACTTCTGCGCCGACGCCGTCATCACGACGCGAACGGAAAATCCTCTGTCTTGAAGGCGACGGGCGAGTTCAGCGGACTTATAAGCGGCGATGCCGCCGCTGACCCCTAGAATGATCCTTTTTCCGCCTGGCGAAGCCATGCGACATGCCTCAGCTTAATCCGCGTTAGGAGCTTCCTGATTGGGCTGATCCATCATCATTACGTAGCTGTTGGTCTCTTTCTCCGCTAGGATCTCGACCGGCACCACGCCCAAGCGAACTTCTTCCATGCCGATGCGTGTGGGCTTGCGCGAATCGACGGCAACAGTGGGACGGGCTCCGCCTTGCAGTTGGCGAGCGCGCTTGGCCGCCGCAAGGATGAAGCGATAAACGCTCTGCTGATCGTCGTTAGGCAGGAAGAACGCCATGTCGGGCGGCTTCCCTTCGCTTTGTTGCGATTCGATTTCTTCTTGTTGTTTAGCCTTCTTGGTGCTCATCGCTTCACTTCCGCCGCAAAACCTTCGACGATCTTCTTAACTTGTTCCAGCGTGCGCTCCGTCCGGCAACGCTCGGCGAGGATGATGCCTCGGAGCTGCTCGAACGATGCGTCCAGGTTGTCGTTGATCAAGAGGTAGTCGTACTTGCCAAACTCTTCGATCTCGTTGGAAGCCTCTTCGAGCCTGCGCTGGATGACTTCGTCCGAATCGGAAGAACGCTTTCTCAGGCGCGATTCCAATACCTGCCGTGATGGGGGCAGGATGAAAATCGAGAGCGCCTGATCGAGTTGCTGCTTTAATTGTGCGGCGCCCTGCACGTCTATGTCCAGGATGAGGTCTTTGCCTGCGTCCTCGGCCTTGCGCAGGATGGCGCGCGGAGTGCCGTAGTAATTGCCGAAGACCTCGGCCCATTCGAGCAACTCGTTGGCTTCGCGCAGCTTCTGAAACTCCTCGACGGTAATGAAGTGGTAGTGTTCGCCGTCGACTTCTCCGCCGCGGGGAGCTCGCGTCGTAAAGGAAACAGAGAACTGTAGACGGCGCTCGGCGCGGGCCATGTCCATTTCCATCAAGCGCTTGACCAGGGTGGACTTCCCTGAGCCGGAAGGCGCCGAGATGATAAAGACGATCGGCATGTGAACCTTGAATTATTCCAGATTCTGCGCCTGTTCGCGGATTTTCTCGATTTCTGCCTTCAGTCTGAGGCCGGCTTCGGTAATCGGCAAGCCCGCTTCGCCCAGCGGCGTGGACTTGGATACCAGCGTATTGGCCTCGCGGTTCATCTCTTGCGCCAGGAAATCGATGTTCTTGCCGGCCTCGCCGCCCTTCGCAAGCAGGCCGAGCATGCGCTCGGCGTGACCGGTGAGACGCTGTAGCTCCTCGCTAACGTCGGTACGGTCGGCCAAGACAGCGGCTTCTTGCAGGATCCGCTGGGGGTCGATGGGCGTATCGTCCAGCAGCTGCATCAGGCGCTTCTCAAGTCGCTCCTGGAACTGGGGGATCATCGCGGCGGAAGCAGCTTTCAGGCTCTCAGTCTCTTGGGCGATGGATTGGGTCCGTTCGCGTATGTCGGCCGCCATGCCAGCGCCTTCTTTCGCGCGCTCTTCGTTGAGGACGGTGAAGGCTTTGACCAAGGCTTCTTCCAACAGAGCCTCGATCTCCTCGCGGCGCTCTTCGGTCCATTTTTGGTCGGCGTTGCCGAGCACGCCGGGTATGCGCAACAAGGCCATCAGGTCCGGCTCTTGGGAGAGGTGGTGGGCGCTGGAGAGCTCCGCGTGGGCGCGCAGATAGGCGTCCGCCAATTCGCGGTTCAACTCAAACGATGTATCGCGGTTGGATTCGAGATTGATGGAGATTTGCACGGAGCCGCGCTTGAGATGCTCCTTGGCGAGGCGGCGGACAAGACCGTCTAGAGCTTCAAACTCCGACGGGGTGCGGATCTTGAGATCGAGAAAGCGGTGATTGACGCTGCGAATCAAGACCTCGACGGCGGGTTCGCTGCCAGAAACGACCCTGGCGAAGCCGGTCATGGAGAAGATCATGGAAAGGACGCGCAGGCGTTGCTCAGCGTGTCCCTGGATTGTAGCTCGAATGACTGAGGGAATCGGCGCGGCTAGACGCGGAAACGCCCGCGCCGTCGGTGGGGACGTACGCGGGCGTCGTGATCGCGAACTTTAATTAGTTCGTGGCGAAGCAGTAGTAGTGGCCGTTGCCGCCGGTGGCGATCAGGTCGGCCTGGCTGCAGCTGCGCGAGGCGTGCGCCGAATTCCAAGAGTTCGGGTTGGCGCCGCCGCCTTGGCGGTCATGGTGTCCGACTTGGGCCTTGCCGGCGCTGTCGCTGGTCCAGTTGTTGCAAGTCAGATCTTCGCCTCCTGTGATGCGCGTACCGTCCATGTTCGAGCCAGTCAGCATGTCGTGCTGGTTGGGCGTATCGCCGCGACCGTTGTTCTGCATGCCTTTCTCGTTCAGCGAGTTCTCCTTGCCCAGCTTGCTGTTCTCGCTGTGCAAGTCGGCCACATTCTCGGCCACCTTCACGCCCTTGGCGTTGTACCAGGGGCCGGAACCAATTCGATCGCGCGCATTCTCCGTGCTGGTGCTTAAGTAAGCGCGCCAAGTCTTGCCGCCTTGGCCAACTGCGGCGGCCAACTGCTGGCAGTGGGCGTCGGCGCCGGCGATGCCGCCGAGGTTGCCGCCCTTGCCTGATCCGACGCTCGTGATGAAGAAGCTCATGCTGGTGTCTTGAGCGATAGCGGGCTGCATGGCGATGCTGAACACCGCGGCAGCGAGGACAATGAAGGTCTTTCTCATATTGCTAGAAGTCTCCTGGTACCGGCGGAGCCGTCCGGCGCCGCTCATAGCCTACACATTCTACCCGCTGGAGCATCGCGGCGGAAATAGCGGGCGTAATAGGTGTGACGATTCAGCCTTTACATCCGATTTCAAATAAGTCCGGCTGGGACCGAAAGGGTCCCAGCCGGGGGATGGAATCAATAAGCCGACGAGACGGCTATTGGACGAAGAGATTGACGGGGTTGGACTCGACGCCGTCCAGTGAGAACTGCAACTCCTGGCTGCCGCTAGCAACGCCGGCCGGGACGATGACATTGATTTGTTGGACTCCCGCGAAGCCAGGGGCCATCACCGAAGCCGAGACCTCGGCGCTCATGCCGCCAATCGTGACGATTGGCGTGGCCGTGGTGAATGATAGCGGATCGCCCGTGGGCAAAACGCCTGTAGCCACCGCCGGATCTCCGGCGCCCAAACCCGAGGCGTAAATCGCTATAGCGTCTCCGGGGGCCACCGGGGTCGATTCGGTAATCACCGAAAAGTCCGAGTTCTTAACCGCGACGAAGATGCCGGGAGAAGAATTGGAGATGGTAAGCGTTTGCGCCGAATCAGAACCAGCCACGCCGTTCACGGTTACTGCCGCGGGACCGGCATTGACCTCAAAGGGAACCTGCGCGTTGATCTGCGTCGGACTGACGTAGAGCAACGGCGCCGGTATTCCGCCGATGGTGAGCGTTGTCCCGAGCAGGTCCGTCGTTAGGCTGCCGTTCTCAACGACCGCTTCGCTTGTTCCCTGTGCCAGATCCGATCCGAAAATGGAGATCAGAGAACCAGGGGAGGCCGCGTTGACGCCCTCGCCGAACGTTGCACTGACGATGCCCTGATCCAGGATCAGCGGAGCCGTCGTCATGCCGGCGAGTTGCCCGCGCAGCTCTCCGCTGGGATTTTCCGGAGTATGCAGGTTGAGGTAGAAATCGCCTGGCGTTTCCACTGCGTCCTGCAGGGCCGTAAAGGCCGTTCCGTCGTCAGGGCCGATGTTCACGACGTAGCGCAGGTTGCCTACGCCGTCTTCGTCGGTGACGCTTTCCTCGGCGGAGATTCCGCTGTCGATGACGACATCACCGGCGACGCCCTCCTCGCCTTCATGGATGTGGAATCCCTGGATCGTAACTTCGTCATCGAACATGTAGGAAGCGTCGAGAACGACTGTGCCGGAGGTGATCTCGCCCTCTTCATCGCGAGCGACGGAGAAGCTGACTTGAGCTAGACCCGAAGCGTCGGAGTCCACAGGAGGAACTTCGTTCTCCGGCAGGATCGGGAAGTTAAAGGTAATCTCACTCGTTCGCCCGAGTTGCCCGCGGAGCGCCCCATTCGGATTCGCGGTCGTCAGCAGGTTCACGTAAGCGCCAGATGGATTGGCAACCAAGCCGCTGAGAACGCCTAGATCCTCCTCGGACGTCGCGGCCGCTGAGAAACTGAGCGTGCCGCTGCCGTCGGCGTCAATAATCGGATCGTCGGCCGATAGCGAGGTAATCAACTGCGGCGGACCAGTCTCTCCGGCTGCGCCAGGGTGAATTTGCAGGCCGGTTACGGTGACATTCAAGGGGAAGTCATAGTTGACGTTGTAGCGCACGGCGCCCTCGGTCACCTGGCCGGTATCATCGCGAGCATAGAAGACCTCAACAGATCCAGCGCCGGTGGCGGCCAGGCCAGGGACCGGCGGGACTTGGTTGCCTGGATTCATCTCGGTCCGGAGAACGACCCGTTCGGCTTGGCTAAGCTGACCGCGAAATAGGCCGTCGGGATTGGCTGGCGTGTGCAGGTTGACGTAGAAACCGGACGGATCGTCCATAAGGTCCTCGAGTGTTTCCAGGTCCTCGACTTCCACTTGGCGCGACAAGGAGCCAGAGAGTTCCAGGTCCGCTGGTTCTGAGGCGCTTAGGCCGGTGTCGATTACGATGGCCCCGTTGGTGCCGACGGCGCCCTCATGTATATGGAAACCGGTCGCCATATCAGCGGCCGGCAGTTCGTAATCCGCATCGAAGTCAGCAATCGCGGAGACGATGTCTCCGTTATCGTCGCGGCGGATGTGGAAGGTGATAATCGCATTTGCGGAAGCCTCTGTTGCCACAGGAGGGACTTCATTCTCGGGGCTCAAAGTGGCCAGAAAATAGACTGTTTCTGACGTATCGGCCCGGAGAAAAAGAGGAGCAACGCAAAGCGCAACGATGGTGATCCAGCGTGTGGGTACTCTCATTGATGAGCAGATTCGGTTTGGGCCGTAACTGTTGCATTTGCTTGACGCTAGTCGAAAAAAAGCCGTCCGGGGCAATGGAAAAGGCCGCACCTGCGAACAGATGCGGCCCCAGTTGTTTCGTTATGCAGCTAAGCCCAGCTGAATCCTTGCTTCGCCAGCGGCAGCGACCGGACGCGAATGCCTGTCGCCGCGAAGATGGCGTTGCACACAGCCGGAAGAACGGGCGGCAGCGAGGGCTCGCCGAGGCCCGTGACGGGATTGTCGGTCTTCAGGAAATGCACTTCGATTTCGGGCGGCGCCTGAGCCATTCGCACCAGCGGGAATTCGTGGAAGTTACTCTGTACCGCGGCGCCGCCTTTGAAGCTGATCTCCTGGGCCATCAACTCGCTGATGCCGTCGATAAGAGCGCCCTCGCACTGATTGATCGAACTGCTCGGGTTGATGATCTGGCTGCCCACGTCGCCGCCGGCCCAAACTTTATGCAGTTTGATCTTCTTATCGGCGCTGACGCTGAGTTCGACGACTTCCGCGAAGTAGCCGCGATGGCTGTAGTGGAAGGCAACGCCCATGCCGGTTCCCTTTGGAGTCTTGCGGCCCCATCCGGATTTCTCGGCGACGAGTTCGAGCACGCCGCGCATTCGTCCGGCATCATAACTTCCCCGTCCTTCCTCGCCCACCATGCGCGGCTCGCCGAGCAAATTAAGCCGGAACTCCACCGGATCCTTGCCGCCGGCATGCGCCAACTCATCGATGAACGATTGGATGACCCAGGCCAGCGAGTTGCTGCGCGGCGCGCGCAAGGCGCCGGTCGGGACGCCCAACGGCAGCAGCGAAACCTCCATGGAGAAGTTGGGCACAAACTGCGCCGGAAACTCCGTGGGAGAAATATTGGCCGACGGGGCAAACTCTCCGTCTTTGCCGTAACTCACGAAGTGGTTGCGCCAGGCGATCAAGTTTCCCTTATCGTCGACGCCGCCGGTTAAGTGCTGGAATCCGCCAGGACGATAGATGTCGTGGCGCATGTCGTCTTCGCGGCTCCAAATGAGCTTCACGGGCTTGCGGATTTCCCGCGCAATCCAGGCCGCTTCGATCATGTATTCGTTGTAGAGACGGCGTCCGAAGCCGCCGCCGGCTCGAACCATATGCACGTCGATTTTCGCTTCGGGGATGCCCATGGTATCCACAATGAGTTGGACTCCTCGGGCGGGCCGCTGGCTGGTGGACCATAGTTCCAAGCGTCCGTCGTCGTGGTAGATCGCGGTGCAGTTTTGCGGCTCAAGAGTCGCGTGACTAATGAACGGGTAGTCGTAACGAGCATCGACTTTGGCCGCGGCGTTCTTTAACGCAGCGCTGAAATCGCCGTCGGCGCGGAGCGTCTGCTCGGAGGGTTGTCCGAAACGCTCTTCCGCTTGTTTGGCGAAGCCTTCGCTGCTCTGCGCAGAGGTGGGATGATCCTGCCATTGGACTTTCAGCTTGCTACGGGCGTTTTGGGCGAACCACCAACTGTCAGCGACGATCGCCACTCCGCCGACCAGCCCGTCGAGCACATCCGTACCTTCCACGATGAACGCGTCCTGTACGCCGTGTAAGGCTTTGATTTCATCGAGATTAGCGCTGGCGACCTTGCCTCCGTATACGGGGCATTTTTCGTAGACGGCGTAAACCATGCCCGGCACTTCAACGTCGACGCCAAATAGCGGCTTTCCGGTCACGATGGCCGGATTGTCGATCCCGGATTTATGCGTGCCAATGATCTTGTACTCGCTGGGCTTTTTCAGGGGGACGGCCGCGAGGTCGGGAGGCGTCACGGCTGCGGCTTTCTCGGCCAACTCGCCGTAGCCCATCGACTTCCCGGAGGCCTGATGCAACACGCGGCCCGATGCGGTGGTGATCTCTGATGCCGGCACTTGCCATGTCTGGGCCCCGGCGGCGATGAGCATTTGCCGGGCGGCGGCGCCGACGCGGCGCATGGGTTCCCAGTTCGTGGGCGTCCCGTTGCTGCCGCCGGCAAACTGGCCGCCGTAGAGCGCTTGATCTTCGTCAGCCTGTTCGATTGATACGTTCTCCCAGGCGACATCGAGTTCTTCGGCAATGAGCATCGGCAGTGAGGTCTTCATGCCTTGGCCGATCTCGGGATTCTTGGCGATGATGGTGACCTTGCCGTCCGAATGGATGCGGACAAAGGCGTTCAACTGCGGCGCGGCCTTCGAATCTTGGGCCGCCAGCGGATCCATGTATGTGCCGAGCAGCATGCCGCCGCCTGCGAGTGCGGTGGCGCGCAAAAAGAAACGGCGGTTCACTGGTCTGGTGGTCATCTCGTCCCCTTATGCGCCCTTCGCCGCTGCAACAGCCTGATTGGTCGGGTTCATCGTGGACTTCGAGGCGGCCACGTGGATGGCCTTACGAATCCTGGTGTAGGTGCCGCAACGACAAAGGTTGCCGCTCATTGCGGCGTCAATCTCGGCGTCGGTTGGTTGCGGCGACTTCTCAAGCAGGGCTGCGGCAGACATGATCTGTCCGGCCTGGCAATAGCCGCACTGCGGCACATCGATCTCGTTCCAAGCTTGCTGCAACGGGTGTGCGCCGTCCGGCGTGAGGCCTTCAATGGTGGTGATCTTCTTAC
>CAZYOX010000032.1:0-19095 GCA_964649285.1 uncultured Bryobacterales bacterium
ACGGTTCGGTAACGGGCAAGCCCGCGCCGATGGCCGAGACCATCGCCTGCTCCACCAGATGGACTTCGCTGGCGTGGGCACGGTAGGCGGAGTCCATGACAGCACGCTTCTCCACCGGGGTGATTTCGCTCGGAACGCCGATCACAATACGCGGATGCACGAGCATCTTGCGGTTGTGGGCCTTCTCGATGAAGTACTTGAGCATCTTCTCGGTGACTTTGAAGTCGGCGATGACGCCGTCTTTCATCGGCCGGATGGCGACGATATTGCCGGGCGTGCGCCCTATCATCTCCTTCGCTTCTTTGCCGACGGCTTCGACTTCGTTGTTGACCTTGTTGATGGCGACGATCGACGGTTCGTTGACGACGATGCCCTGCCCCGCGACAAACACCAGGGTGTTCGCGGTGCCCAGATCGATGGCTAAGTCTCGCGAAAAAAGAGAGAACAGCGAGCGGAAGTTCATCTAGGGCGCACCACTCCTCAAAAAACCGATCGATCTGGGCGGGAGCCCTTGGCAGACTGCCAACAAGCAGCCAACCGAGGCCATTCGACCGACAAATAGCTAACCTATTGATTCCGCTAGCACAGGGCGCGTCGCGCCAGCGAACCAGTAGCTCTAGTTTAGCCTTGCCAATTGGTTCCGGGGGAGCATTTCCGGTCGATTTCGAAAACAAAAAACACCTGAGAGGCTTACTCAGGTTCGCGAACATCCGGACGACGGACGTAAACCGGCTGTACCTTTTCTAGGGGGATCGTCTGACCGGCGCGGGCGCGTTGCTCGGCCAACAGGGCCACGGATTCCGCCAAGTTTTTGATCACGACGACATCGTCGCGGCGCTCCCCATGGGCGGGCCCGGCGGATCCAAACAACTCGGCATCGGTCGTCGCAAACAGCGGCGCGCGTTCGCCCAATGCCGCTCGGAAGTTCTGCCAAGAGCCCACTGCGGGCTCTAGCAGCGGTTCCATTCGAGCGTCGTAAAGAGCAGAGAAGACCTGACCACGGCGGGCGTCCAACACCGCCGCGCGCAGATCGCCGCGGGCGGCGAAGGCTAGGGCTTCGAGATTGCCGACGGGCGCAACCACCGCGGAGGTGACCTCCGCCAGGGCTTTTGCCGCGGCCAGCCCGATCCGTACTCCTGTAAAGGATCCGGGGCCGGCCGCCGGAGCCCAAACGTCTATATCTCGGACGCCGAGCCCCTCTGCCGCCAATAAGGACTCGATTTCGCCGAAGACCACGCCGGCAAAACCATCAGGAGCTTCAACGGTTCGAGAGGCGACAATCGCGCCGTCCCGAACCAGAGCGATGCCGCCGCGGCTGTTCGCCGTATCGAGTGCCAGGGTCAACATGAAATGCCTATTGGGCCGACTCGCTTGGCTCTTCCAGGGTGAACGCCCGGAAACCTTCAAACAGGCGCCCAGCGCCGTCGACCGCCAACAGACGTAACGAGAACGTCGCTGGATAGCGGTCGGTCAGCGTTGCGGGTATCTGGAAACGTCCGTACTGCTCGGTTCCAATCACGCGGGCAGAGCGGCCTGATCCGGAAACCTCGCCAATCCACAGCCAGACCATGTGCTTGGCGGCCTCCGTCGACTTGGTCACCGTGGCATTGAAGTCGTAGGTTTCGCCGGCGACGAGTCTGTGTTGATCGGGGAATTGGATCTCAAACGGCAATTCCGCGGGCCGGGCCTCTACTTCTTTGGGAGTTACTTGGCGGGCCTCCAGGTAGTAGCGCTTGTTGAAACTTTCTTTCTTGCCTTCCCGGCGCACGTAGAGGACCCAATCGTGGTTGGTGTCGGGAGGCGAGCCGCGATAACGGTCCCCTTTGAACTTCTTCTTCTCATCGAGCCAGGAGCCGTCGACCGGATTGAACCAACTCACGTCGTAGTCGCTCTTGGGCACCAGCAGATCCACGGGGCCGGGCTCCTCTAGGTACACCACATACTCGACGCCCTTTGCTTCATCCCAGCCGTCGATGTACTGCAACGACAGCGCAGGGCCGCCGGTCAGCCGATAAAAGGGTTGCAGGTCGATATAGCGCGTCTGTGCGAAGAAATCGAACAAGTGCGTGGCGGCCTTCACGCCGGCTGTATCTTGGCCGTTGCCGGAATAGGTTGGGTACGAGCCGCGAATGGCGACGCGCCACATGCGCTTTCTCAGCTCATCGCTTGGTATCTCTCCTTCGACGCCGACGCCTGCGTTAACCACGGGCATTAGGTGGGTTTCGTAGTCGATGAGCGCTAAGCTCTCGCTCGCGCCTTGTTGAGTGATGTAGGTCATCCAGCCGTCTTCGATTAATGGGCTCGAGGTCGCTAGCGTATGAGTCGAACGGGGATGTTGGTAGGGGTCGAGACGCTGCACTAGAGTCATCGCTTCGCGTAACAGCGCGCGTCCGTCTTCGTAGCTTTCAAACTGCTCGAACCCCTGCCAGGTGACGTTGTACGCGCCGTAGCGAGCGACAATGTAGCGCACGTAGCGCTCTCGTTGAGCACGCTCAGGCAACAGTTCCGCCAGTTCGTTGTTGGCCCCCGCGAACTCTAGATCGACGACGATTCCTTTGGAATTGAGATAGGCGATGCGCCGGTCCAGTTCTCGGAAGTGCACGACATCGGGCTGGTCAGGGTCGGCGAGAACCGCCTTGGCCGTGGCGGGGAGTCCCAGAGCGAGGCCGCGCAGATGGTTAAACTTCTGTGCCGCGCGGGCGTCAACAAGGCGCGTGAACTCCTCCCAAGGCATGGTCGAGAAGCCGAGGCTGGCGAAACCCATCCAGTAGTGCGGACTCTCCGGCGCGTGATAGCGGAAATAGCGGCTGTTGAAGACTTCGACGAATCCAAGCGTTTGCGCCGGTGTTGCCTGGAACGAAAAAATCTTCTTGTCGATTGAGGGAATGTTCGAGATCAAGCGCAGATCCCAGCGCCCTTCGAAATCCGCGGCGAAGCGAATGCGAAAGGTTCTCGCTCCATCCCAAAAAGCGGGCATGACTTTCGTCGAGCCGCCCTTGGGCGAACGGAACTCGGCGCGCAACTCGACCGATGCATAGGGGTTTCCGTGAGCCGCAACGTCGGCTTCGCTCAGCTCGACCGTAATTTCACACGGCTCGTAAACCGGCGCCGAATCGCAGACGACGACCTGCGCCGGGAGAACGGCCGCGAAGACGAGCGCAGCGAAAAGACCCTTCATGGTGCCTTGAGAATAGAACGCACGCTCTTTGGGAGCAAATCCTCTAACGGCCCGGCAGTTCTACCGAAGAAAGCAGCCGCTCAATATGCTTGGCCAGAACATCGCATTCCAAGTTGACCCGCTCGCCCGGGCGGCGGTCCGATAGGTTGGTCTCACGATAGGTATGCGGGATAATCGCCGCTTCAATGACATCAAGGTCTAGCCGAGCGATGGTCAAACTGATCCCGTCAATCGTCACGCTCCCCTTGTAGACCAGATACTTCAGCGTTTCTTTTGGGGCTCGAACGCGGAGCCTCCAATTGTCGGCGCCCGCAGGCGCCGTTTCCAAGAATTCGCCCGTCGCGTCGACGTGTCCCTGGACGAAGTGGCCCGATAGGCGGCTAGTCGGCAGCAGCGGACGTTCGAGGTTGACGCGGCGGCCCGGCGCTAGATCGCCGAGATTGGTCTTCGCCATGGTCTCCGGCGACAGGTCCGCAGCGAAGCCTTCGGGCATTACTTCAATGGCGGTCAAGCAACAGCCGTTTACCGCGATCGAACCGCCGATCGCGAGGTCCGTGAGAACAGCGGTTGCAGCAATCTCGATACGCGCTCCGGCCTGATGGCGATCGACCCGCCTGACTGCGCCAGTCTCTTCGATGATGCCGGTAAACAAGGGTTGTTCCTCTAGAGGTAGGCCTCGACCGCGAACTCGTCTTCACCGACCATGAAGGTATCGAGACTGTGAAGACGAATCGCTCCGGATCGGCTGCGGCGCCCAATGCCGCCTGCCATGGGCAGCGAATCGAGACCGCCCAGGATCTTGGGCGCGTAATAGATCAGCACTTTGTCGACGATGCCCTCATCGAGCGAGGCCCAATTGAGCTTCGCGCCGGCCTCGATCATTACTGAGAGCAACCTCTCTTTCGCCGCCCAATCGATGACCGCCTTGAGATCCACGCGCCCGAGCGGCGCATCCATGACAAAAACGGGCACGCCGCGCTCTTCCAGCAGTTCCTTGCGCTTGGGCACGGCGGCGGAGGTGGTCATCACGACCAGATCGTTGTCGTAGGACGCAACGAGCTGGGATTCCACCGGCAACCGGCAGAGGGAATCCACAACAATTCGCAGCAGCGGCTTTCTCCGCGGCAAACCGGAGCGATCCGTCAGCAGCGGATCGTCTTCGAGTACCGTGCCGATTCCCGTGAGAATGGCGTCGTGGCCGTGACGCACCTCGTGCACGTGGCGGCGAGCCGCTCCGCTGGTAATCCAGCCGCTGTTGTCGTCCGGCGCGGCGATCTTGCCGTCTAGCGTGGCGGCGGTCTTCAACGTGACGAGTGGACGCCCCGTGCGCATGAAATGGAAAAACGGCTCGTTCAGACGGGCAGCTTCGCGGCGGAACTCGTCGGCGACTTCGACCTCGATCCCGGCAGCGCGCAAACGCTCGAAGCCCTTTCCGGAGACGTTAGGATTGCCGTCTTCGAGCGGCGCGACGACCCGTCGAATTCCTGCCGCGGCGATGGCCTCCGAACACGGACCAGTGCGGCCATGGTGGTTGCAAGGCTCCAGGGTGACGAAAAGGGAGCCGCCGCGAGCGCGCTCGGCCGCTTTGTCCAAAGCCACGATTTCGGCGTGCTTTATGTCGTCATAGGTGTGGAAGCCTTCGCCCGCTAAGTTACCGTCTGGGTCAATGACTATGGCGCCGACCATGGGATTGGGGCTGGCAAGAGCTCGGCCTTTGGCGGCAAGCTCCAGCGCCCGCCTCATGAACTGACGATCCAGGTCGGTCATACTTCAAACAACGCTCGAACGAACGTTTCTGGATCGAACTTCTCTAGATCGTCCACTTGCTCGCCCACGCCAATATATCGAATCGGCAGCTTGAGTTCGCTGGCAATGGCGATGACGATGCCGCCCTTGGCCGTGCCGTCGAGCTTTGAGAGAACCAATCCCGTCACGCCCGCTGTTTGGGTGAATTGCCGCGCCTGTTCGAGTCCGTTCTGTCCGGTGACGGCGTCCACGACTAACAAGACTTCGTGCGGCGAGCCGGGGACAAGGCGCTCCGAGGTGCGCTTCATTTTCTCGAGCTCAGCCATCAGGCCGGCCTTATTGTGCAGCCGGCCGGCAGTGTCGACAATGACGACGTCGACATTGCGGGCTTTAGCGGCTTCCAGCGCGTCGAACAACACGGCGCTGGGATCAGAACCCGTTCGCTGTCGAATGACGTCGGTTCCAGTTCGTTGGCCCCAGACTTCTAGCTGCTCGATGGCGGCGGCGCGGAATGTGTCGGCCGCGCACAGCAATACGCTCTTGCCTTGGTTTTTCAGATAGTGCGTGAGCTTGCCGATGGTGGTCGTTTTCCCGGTACCGTTGACGCCCACGACCATGATGACCTGCGGATGGGCGTTGACTACTGGGGAACTATCGCCGGCCCTCTCCAGGATGTTCGCCATGTGCTTGGCGAGATGCACCTTGAGTTCGGCTGGATCCTTAAGTTGATTGCGGCTCAATTGGTCGCGGACGGCCGTCAGGATCTCGTCGGTGGTGCGAACTCCGATATCGGCGCTGATCAGCGCCATCTCCAACTCTTCCAGCAGATCCTCGTCGATCTGCTTCTTGCCCTGGAAAATATCGTCAATGCGTTCGACCAGACTGTCGCGGGTCTTGGCCACGGCCTTCTGGAAGCGCTCGTAGATTGTGGGCTCCGGCGGGGGCCCGAACAAAGTCTGAATCATGATCTGGAAGCCGACGCGGACGGTCCCTGGCGACGCTTCCCGCATTTTACCAACCGGGCCTCGCCTCCAGCGGGAGCCGGGAACCTCGTACGAACGGTCTAGCATCCCCTAAGACGTCGGGCGTAATCCTTGGTAATACGTCTGACGGCGTATTTGCGATAAGTCCGTTGTTCAATTGCCGTGACGAAGCGCCGAGGATAGGATGCTTCTAGTACTAGTAAGTTGCCGAGGTGAGGCTCATGCAAAACAGCATCTGGAAGAAATTCATTCAGCTCTCGATCTGGAAAGATCAACGCGGCCAGGACATGGTCGAATATGCGCTGCTGGCGGGGTTCATAACCGTCGCCTGCGGCGCTGCGTTTCCGCCCGTGGGCGATCAGATCTCAACGATCTTTTCTAGGCTCAACAGCTCTCTCACAGGCGCAGCATCATAGGCGGACAACACGCTGGTCGGGCCTGAACCGGAGCCACCCCTCGGCATCCTCCGTTTTTAGTCCGTCTCGCTAAGCTCTGTTCGGCTGCAGCGCGGACCGGCGCTCCCGAACGGCGTTGAACTCGCATCCGAGCAGGATGATCACGCTCGACAGGTACGTCCAAATCAACAGCACGATCACGGCCGAGACGCTTCCGTAGAACTGTCCGTAGCGGGGGATCGTCTGGACATACAGCGTGAAGAGGCCGGTTGCGGGAGCCCATAACACGGCTGCCAGACCGGCTCCCGGTAATATGCCGCGCCACGATTGTTCCCGGTGAGGCCCGAGGTAGTAAAGCAGGGACAACATGAGCATCACTGTCGGCAAGGCGACAATCCACCACGCCGCCAACGCGCCGACGCTCACTGCCCCGGAGTCGGGACCGATCGGCACAACCCAGCCGACCGCCTGCCGAGAAAGGATCAAAGCGAGGTGGGCCATGGTCAGCGGGCCAATGGACAGAAACACCAGCGCGACAGCCACGCCGTAGTCATGCAGCAGCGTCCTGCGGCGCGGAGCGCGGTAGGCGGCTCGAAAGCCTTCCATCAAACTCATCACCAGATCGGCGGCGAACAGCACCGACGCGGCGGCCGCCGCCAGCAGTACGGCGACGGAATGATCGTCCGCCGGCGCGAGATAGTTCGCGAGCAGCATCCGGACACGCGGCGGAAGCACCGCGCCCATTGCCAGCGAAAGGTCATCCAACGTCTGTTGGGCGTTGTTGCGCAACAACAGGTTGGTCGCAACGATGAGTCCCGGGAACAGCGCCAGAACCGCGGAATAAGAAACGGCTTTTGCCAGGATGAAACAGTTGTCGTCCACGGCGTGCCGTATGGCTGCTCCAAAGTCAGCAATCCATTGCTTGGGCCTTGCCAATGGTTCGGTCTTCCGCTCCTAGAATGTCACGGCCCGGCGCGCGCAGGAATCGGCTGTTGCGGTTTTCGCCCCGATCCGGGTCAATCTCTAGTAAATTGATAGAGAATGTCATGGATGTCTCGGTAAAAGGTGAATACGCCCTCAGGGCAGTCTTTGAGTTGGCCTGTCGCGAAAGCGACGAGCCGGTGAAGATTGCCAAGATTGCGGAACGTCAGCAAATTCCGCAGAAGTTTCTTGAGTTGATATTGGCTCAGTTGAAGCAGGGCGGTTTCCTTAGCTCCCGGCGCGGCGCCGACGGCGGATACTTCCTGGCTCGCCCAGCGGACAGCATCACCGTGGGCGAAATCCTGAGGCACGTCGACGGACCGACTTCGCCCGCTCATCGGATAGGCCCAGGCGAACCGGGCAGCGATTCCCCGTTCCCCGAGCTGTGGCAAAAGGTCGAGCGCGCGCTCTCAAGCGTGATCGACAGGACTAGCTTCGCCGACCTTGTCGTGCGTTGGAAAGAGAATCGCGCGCGCAAGGTCGTTAACTGGGAAATCTAGGCGGAGCAGGTGATGGCGAAGATCTTCGAAGACTACTCCTACACCATCGGCAACACGCCGCTGGTTCGTTTCAACCGCATCACCGACGGAGCCAAGGCCACCGTTCTGGGCAAGGTCGAAGGCCGCAATCCGGCATTTTCCGTGAAGTGCCGCATCGGCGCTTCCATGGTTTGGGACGCCGAGCAACGCGGCGTCTTGAAGCCGGGGATGGAACTGGTCGAGCCGACCAGCGGCAACACCGGCATCGCTCTGGCGTTTGTCGGCGCCGCACGCGGCTACAAAGTCACGTTGACGATGCCGGTAACGATGTCGATCGAGCGCCGGCGCGTGCTCAAGATGCTCGGCGCGAATCTGGAGCTCACTCCCGGAGAGGAAGGCATGTACGCGGCCATCGAACGAGCCGAACGACTCGTCGCGGCTGCGCCGGAAAAGCGCATCATCCTGCAGCAGTTCAAGAACCCGGCCAATCCGCGCATCCATGTCGAAACGACCGGGCCGGAAATCTGGGACGATACCGGCGGTGCAATCGACGTCCTCGTCGCCGGCGTCGGCACGGGCGGCACAATCAGCGGCGTCTCGCAATACATCAAGAAGAAGAAAAAGAAGAAGATCATCTCCGTCGCCGTGGAGCCCGAACGCAGCCCGGTGATCCAACAGACGTTCGACGGCCTGCCGATCCGCCCCGGATATCACGCCCTGCAAGGAATCGGCGCGGGCTTCATCCCTGACACGCTTGATCTGAAAATGATCGACCGGGTCGAACCCGTCGGCGACGAAGAAGCCATCGAGTACGCCAAGCGCCTGGCGCAAGAAGAAGGTCTGCTCTGCGGCATCTCTTGCGGCGCCGCCGCTGCCGTCGCTTGCCGGTTGGCACGCCAGCCCGAGTTCGAAGGCAAGACGATCGTCGTCATTTTGCCCGACGCCGGCGAGCGTTACCTGTCGAGCCCGTTGTTCGACAGCATCAGCTGAGCCGTTCGGCGATGAGCTGTTGCAAAACCGGACGCGCCAAAGCGGCTAATGTCGGGTTGGCGTATCCGGCCCAAGCGATCGGGCTTGTCGTATCCAGCGGAGCGTCTAGCGGCTCGCCTTCCGGCGTCTCGACCACGCCTCCCAACTCGGTGAGAATCATCGCCGTGCAAATGTCGTAGGGATGGCAGGTAAGCGACAATCCCAGGCCCAGCTTGCGAAAGACCTGCGGCCGTAGGTCTACCCACATGCGATCCCTGCCGCTGGCAAGCTCGAAAATCTGCCCGCCCGTCGAAACGTACTGATCGTCAAAAACCAAGGGAGCCGCCTGCGGTTCATTGCCGTGGATCTCCCGCCAGAAAGCTTCTTCGAGATCCGCGAGCAATGCCTTGCCTTGCGGAAAAAACTTCGAGATCCCGGCGAAGCCTTGGCGGAAGTCCGCCGCGTCCGAAGGCGCGGGGCGCCAGGACACGCGCTCGCCGCCGCGCACGTCGATTGCCTCTGCGACTACGCCTGTGCCGCGCACCGCGCTCAGTTGGTCGGCGCGCCACTGCTTCGTCACCGGCAGTTCCGTCATCGCCGCCACGACGATCTCGCTCAGGCGCGTATCCGTTCCCCGCTGCGGCGCGATTGCGGCCAGCGACCAAGCGCCTCGTTTGTCGTGCATCCAACTGCGGGTACCGTCGATGGGGTCAATGATGCACTTCCATTTCGTGTCGCTGAGCTGTATGCCGGCGGGGAAAACCAGAGCCTCGTCGTCGACGCCCTCCATCACCAGCTCGACCGGTTCCTGGGCAGGCCAGTGATTCGTTATCCAGTGGAGCAGTGTCCCCTCGACGACTTTGTCGATCCGAAATATCGTGTCGGCTTTAGGCTCGACGGCAATGGCGGTTAGTTCGCCGCGCGTCGCTGCTCGTTGCTGAGCGAGTACCATCTGCAGCACGGCGTCCTGCAACCGGCACAAGAGTACCCGGAGTTGATGGAGGTCCTCAGACACGGCGCCTAGGAGCCGTGGCCCTCGTCGATCGGCATCCCTGCTTCTTTCCAGGCCCGCCAGCCGCCGGCCAACGAGAAGACCGACTTGTAGCCCATCTTCTGCAGCGCATCGGCCGCCAGCGCGGAACGGTATCCGCCGCCGCAGTATAGGACGATCTTCTTATCGACGTCGGGGATCGCGGTCTCGATGTCGCGTTCGATGATGCCTTTGCCCAAGTGCATTGCGCCGGTGGCGTGCGCGGCATTCCACTCGGAATCCTCGCGAACATCGACCAGCGCGAAATCCGCTGACGACTGCATGTCGCCGCGAAGTTCATCCACGGAAATCTCTCGCACGCGAGACAACGAGTCTTGGACGATGGCTAAGAATCCCGCAGAGTGCTTCATAGCTCCCGATTCTAGCGCGGGCTTGGGGGGCGCCGATCAGACGTTGGGATCCAACATCTCGATGCCGTTCGGCAGGCTGAAGATCTGGTCGTCGATCGGGCGGTTGGTCTCCACTTCCGACGCGTATTGCTCGTAAATCCGGTCGCCGTCGCGTTCGCGGCGGATGTTCCAAGGCAGAACCGCGGCGCCGACATTGCGGTATTTCGACCAGATGGTCTTTTCCTCGTAGGGGATGCGGCTCTTGGGATCGCGCCGAAGATAGAGCTGTTGGTGCGGCAGCCCGTCGCTGCGCCGGAAATAGATCGTTACCAACTCCCCTTCCGCATCGGTGATCTCAACCGCTTCCGTCGGCTCGTTGTCGATGATCTCGACGCCCGCATGGTAAAAATACAGGCCCGGCTCATTCAGCCGATAGCGCAGCATGTAGAAGAAATCGCGCCTTACGGAGATGCGGTATCGCTCTAACACCTCCGGCAACAACGGACGGGCGCCGAGGTAAGTCACCTCCCAGCCT
Source organism: uncultured Bryobacterales bacterium (assembly GCA_964649285.1). Taxonomy (GTDB): domain Bacteria; phylum Acidobacteriota; class Terriglobia; order Bryobacterales; family UBA6623; genus CAMPKL01. Next base: position 10,647 of record CAZYOX010000032.1, read on the forward strand.
TTGCCGTTGCGAAATACCGAGTAGTAGTCGCCCTTCTCGGTGTAAACTTCGCGGCGGCTGACCGGCAGCCATTCCGAATCCATGTTCGGCTGCATTTGCTCGAAGCGGTCGTACAAAGTTACCCGCGCTAGTCCGTTGACCTGCGCGTTGTAGAAGGAGTAAGCCCTGCCCCTCGCCGTAATGTTGTGGACTTCCAAGAACGCCTTGCCGCCCAACTTTTCGAGGGCCTCGTCAACAATCTGCCGGCCTCGTTCCTGACGCGTTTGCGCCTGCCCTCGGGGCCCGACTAAGAATGCGCCAGCGGCGGTTAACCCGAGCGCGGTTCGCCGAGAGATTGTCGGTGCGCCTTCGGGATGCATCTGCGGTATGGGACGCGGCCCCGGCTGACATTGTTGCATGGAGATTATCCCTTTGCGGGCCGGGGGTAATGCCGTGCCAAGAACCCGTCCCATCCGCGATCGCCCAGCATCGCCCGCATCCGCATGAAGAAACCTGCCGACGCACTGACCCGATAGCGGGTCTTGGGCCGTCGGGCCGCGAGCGCCTGCTCAATCGTTCGGGCCACGTCGTCCGGGTCACCGCCCAGCTTGGCCGCCAACCCTTCCGTGTAGGCATCCTTCGTCGCCTGTTTTACCTTGGCCATCAAGTCCCGGTAGGGACTGTCGGCGGCCTGCGCAGGCACGCTTGAAACCGCCGCGTCCGAGAAACCGGTCCGAATCAGCCCCGGCTGAACCAGGATCACGTCAATGCCCAGTCCGCCGACCTCAAACCGCAACGCGTCGCTGAAGGCCTCCAGCGCGTACTTCGTCGCGTGATAGTACCCGCCTCCGGGGAATACCAGCGATCCGCCCATGGACCCTAGATTGACGATCCGGCCGCATCCAGCGCGCCTCATGCCGGGCAGAACGAGTTGCGTCAGGCGCGCCAAGCCGAAGACGTTGGTCTCAAACTGCCGCCGAACCGACGCGATAGGCGTTTCCTCGATCGTGCCGCTCTGGCTGTATCCGGCGTTGTTCACCAAAGCGCCGATTGAGCCGCAATCAGTCTCAATTTGGCGGACGGCTCGCTCCAGGGATGCCTCATCCGTCACATCCAACTCCATGGTGCGGCAGCCTGCGCTGGCTAGCTCTTGCATCGACGCCGCTCGCCGGGCCGTCGCGTAGACCACCCAACCCGCGCTGTTCAGCCGCAGCGCCGTCGCCCGGCCAATGCCGCTCGAACAACCCGTGATCAGCGCCGCGGTCCTCCGCTCACCCATAGCGTTCCAGTCTACGCGTACCAAGGGCTACTCGTGATCTCGATACAATGGCGCTCAGATGGGCGCAGTAATGAGCTGGGACGAGTTGGTGGAGGCCCGCCAAGGTTGGAAAGCCGTCGGCGAGAAGGTCGTCTTCACCAACGGGTGCTTCGACTTGTTGCACCCAGGCCACGTCAGGGTTCTCGAAAAATCGCGCAGTTTGGGCGACCGGCTGATCGTCGCCATCAATTCCGACGAAAGCGTCCATCGGCTCAAAGGGCCGACACGGCCCATTCTGGATGAGCGCGAGCGCGCCGAGACTCTAGCCGCTTTCGCGGCCGTCGACGCGGTGGCGATTTTCGGCGAAGACACGCCTGAAAAGATCATTGCCTGCGTCGTGCCCGATATTCTTGTCAAAGGCGCCGACTGGGCCCATTGGGTCGCGGGTCGCGATACGGTCGAGGCTGCCGGCGGCGAGGTGAAACTCGTTGCGCTCGAACCTGGATTCTCGACTACCGACGTGGTTGAGAAGGTGTTGGCCCTCCACGGCAACAAGTAGACCGAAGAGAAACCTCTGCTTTGCTCCACCCTTCCCTACGCGAACTCTTCGACGAGCTTGCCGGCCAGCCTGCCCTCCTCGACGCGGTACAGGCCATACGGCGCAGCGAACCGGCAAATGTCGCAATCGGCGGTCCCAACCTCACCGCGCAGGCAGTCCTTGCCGTGTTGCTGCAGCGCGCTGTGGACCGGCCGGTCCTGGTCGTTGCCGCCGACTCCGCTTCGGTCGACGTGCTGCTCAACGCTGCCGAGGCGGTCGACGAGCTGGTCGGTCCCCAAGCCAAACGCGCCGGCCCGTTAGCTCTGCCGGCTCACGACGTAACGCCGTTCGATGGGCTGTCGCCGCATGCCGACGTCAGCGAAAAGCGTGGCATCGCCTTGTGGCGGCTGGCCCATGGCTCGGCGTCGGTCGTCGTGGCGCCCGTCGCCGCGGCGCTCATCAAGACGGCCGCGCCCGACTTTGTCCGCAACCTGGCTTGGTCGATCGGGATCGGCGACGAGTTCTTCCTCGAAGACCTGGAGGCTGGCCTCTCTTCGGTCGGCTACCTGCGCCATGAGCCGGTCGAGATGGCCGGTCAGTTCTCGATTCGCGGCGGGATCTTCGACGTCTTCTCTCCCGAATCCGAGGCTCCGGTGCGCATCGAGATGGCCGGCGACGAGGTCGATTCGATCCGTGAATTCGATCCCGAGACGCAAAAGAGCCTGAGGCCGGTGCGCTCGGCAATCATCCTGCCGGTCTCCGAGTACCCGGTATCCAGCGAGGGCGGCGCCGATGAGTTGCTCGTCCTCAAACCTGGCTGGGAGTTCTCGGCCGCTATCGCCGCCAAGCGCCAGTCGTCCGTGCTCGACATGAACGAGCGTGCCGTCGTGGTGTGGTGCGAGCCCGGACTCATCCAGCCGGAGGCCGGCAAACGTTGGGACCGCCTGCGCGCCAAGAGCGGCCGCGACGACCAACTCGATCCTTCCGAGTTTTATTTCGATTTAGCCGAACTCCAAGAGCGCGCCGCTGCGTTCGACCAAGTCTCGTTCGAGAACCTAGGCTCCGGCGGACCAGAGGATGCGCTAGAGATTCGGACCAGCCGTACGCCGCGCTTCCAAGGCGTCATCTCCCACGCCATGCAAGAACTAAAGGCGCGCGTAGCGGAGAAGAATCGCGTCTTGGTTGCAGGCGCTTCACTCGGCGATGTCGAGCGCTTAGCCGACATTTTCAGCGAATACGGCATCCCCTATCATCTCTTGCTGGGCGAGCAGGCACGGCAGCTCAGCCCGTATTTGCAGGAGCGCGCCGCGCTGGCCGGCTCGGGGCACGGAGCGCTCATTGTTCGATCCGCCCTCACGGACGGCGTGGCCTTCCCCGACGCGCGGGTCATTCTCTACGGCGGCGAGGACGTCTTTACCGCCTCCGAACTGGTGGCGCGGCCGGAGAAACGCAAGTCGGTCGCGTCTACCTTCCTCTCCGATCTCGAAGACTTGGCCGTTGGCGACCTCGTCGTTCACTCCGAGCATGGTGTGGGCCGCTACCAGCGTATGACCACGATCGCACAGGGTTTCCGGCAAGAGGAGCTGATGGTCATCGAGTACGCCGAACGCGCGAAGCTGTACGTGCCTCTTTCGCGGCTCGATCTTATCCAGAAATATCACGGCTCCGGAGGCCGCCAGCCGACTCTCGACCGGATGGGAGGGCAGACCTGGACCCGTACCAAGTCCAAGATCAAGGCCCGGCTGGTTGACATGGCCGACGAGCTGCTTAAGCACTACGCTGAGCGGCGTCTGGCCGAGGGTTTTTCTTTCTCGCCCGACGGCGAGTTTCAGCGCGAGTTCGAAGATTCCTTCAAGTACACGCCGACCAAAGACCAACGCCAGGCCGTGAAGGAAGTGAAGCAGGACATGGAGTCGTCCACCGCGATGGACCGGCTCATTTGCGGCGATGTGGGCTTCGGCAAGACCGAGGTCGCCATGCGGGCTGCCTTTAAGGCCCTCGGAGACGACAAGCAGGTCGCCGTCCTCGCCCCGACCACCGTGCTGTCCTTCCAGCACTTTGAGACGTTCAAGCAGCGCTTCGCGTCCTTCCCGGTCACCATCGAGATGCTCAATCGCTTCCGCTCGCCGGCTGAGCAAAAAGAGATTCTCGAGCGCGTTGCTGCTGGGCGCGTCGACATCCTTGTCGGCACGCACCGGATCTTGTCGAAAGACGTCGAGTTCGCTGACCTGGGCCTACTGATCGTCGACGAAGAGCAGCGCTTCGGCGTACGCCACAAGGAGCGGCTCAAGCAGATTCAGAAGAATGTCGACGTGCTCAGCATGAGCGCCACCCCCATCCCGCGGACGCTGCACATGTCCCTGGTCGGCTTGCGCGACATCTCGATTATTCAAACGCCGCCCAAGGATCGCTTAGCGATCCAGACCGTTGTCGCTCCCTTTTCGGACGCGCTGATCCAAACCGCCATCGAACGTGAACTGAGCCGCGGCGGACAGATTTACTTCATCCACAACCGCGTCGAATCGATCTGGGAAATGGCTGCGCTCGCCCAGAAACTCGTCCCCTCGCTGCGCATCGGCGTCGGGCATGGCCAACTGGGCGAAAAGGAGCTCGAGAAGGTCATGCTCAACTTCATGAACCACGAGTACGACATGCTCATGGCCACCACGATCGTTGAGAACGGCCTCGACATTCCCTTGGCCAACACAATTCTCATCCATCATGCCGAGAACTATGGCCTTTCGGAACTCTATCAGTTGCGCGGCCGCGTCGGCCGCTCCGACCGCCGGGCCTACGCCTACCTGCTGGTTCCCGAGGATAAAGAACTGACCGACATCGCCCGCAAGCGGCTAGCGGCCCTAAAGGAGTTCAGCGAACTCGGTTCCGGCTTCAAAATCGCCGCCCTCGATCTGGAGTTGCGAGGAGCGGGCAATCTGCTCGGAGCCGAGCAGAGCGGACAAATCGGCGCCGTGGGTTTCGAGACCTATTGCCGTTTGCTTGAGGAGACGGTCCGGGAACTCCGCGGCGAACAAGTGGAAGCCGAGGTGCGCACGAACCTGCGGCTGCAAATCGATATCCACATTCCTCCGGCCTACATTGCCGATGAAGCGCAACGGCTGCGCGCCTACAAGCAGTTGGCGGGCATCGCCTCGGCCGAGGATCGGGAAAGCGCGGCGGCCGAGCTTGCGGATCGCTACGGACCGCTGCCTGAAGCCGTCGTCAACCTGATGGATTACGCCATGCTCAAGAGTCTTGCCGAGCGGCTGCGAATTGAAAGCATCGAACGGCGTCAATCCCGCATTTCGCTTCGTTTTCGCGAAGATTCCAAGGTCGACCCCGAGCGGCTGATGCGCTATGTGGCCTCGACGCCCGGCGTCTCGTTCTCGCCTGCGGGCGAAATGCAGTGGAGCGGCGCCCCTACGGACGGACCACGATTGCTCCACGCCCTCCGCGAACTCTTAGGCAGGGTAGCGGCCTAGCCGCTTGCCGAACTTTGTCTCTTCCGGCTGAAACCACTACCATAAGAAAAGCGTATCTTGGATGATTGTGCCCAAGGTTCTCCGCCGGGCCAGAAGCCGAACATTATGAGCCTCCTACGCCTCACTATCCTGCTTTTGTCCTTCGCGGCCGTCAGTTTCGCCGAAACGGTCATCGTCGAGGAGATCATCGCCAAAATCAACGGCGACATCATTCTGAAGTCGGACTTGGACAAAGCCGTCGCGGAGGTTCGCCGTGAGGTGGAGGCTACGCCCGACGCGACGCCTGCTGAGAAGCAGGAGTTGTTGGCGCGTCGCGAGAAGGACGTCCTCAGCGACCTGATCGATGAGCGTCTGTTGGTCGGCAAAGGCGAAGAACTCGGAGTCAATGTCGAGGCCGACGTCATTCGCCAGCGTGACGCGATCATGCAGCGGGCGAAGATTACCGATCTGGAGGAGTTCGAGCGCTTTGTCAACCAACAGACGGGCATGCCTATTGAAGATCTCATGGACCGGATGCGGGACCAGTTCCTAACCCAGGCCGTACTGAGTCAGCAGGTCAGCAGCCGTCTCTCGGTGACGCACGAGGAAATCCAGCAATACTACGACGCCCACAAGGAAGATTTTGTTCGTTCAGAAGGCGTGCGGCTCGCGGAAATTCTCATCTCCAACGAGAGCGCGACCACCGAAGAAGAGCTGGAGGCAGTGGAGAAGGAGGCGCGCGACGTGCATGCCCGCGTCTCCCGCGGCGAACGATTCGATGAAATGGCTCGCCGCTTCTCAGATAGCGCAGCTTCCAAGGAACGGGGAGGCGATATCGGCATCTTTCGCCGCGGAGTGCTGCAGAAAGACATTGAAGACGAAGTCTTCGCCGCGAATCCCGGATACATCACGGACTTGAAGCAGGTATCCCGCGGCTGGTTGATTCTTAAGGTCAACGAACGGTATCGGGAGGGTCTGGCGGAGTTGGAAGAAGTCACCGACGAGATCCGCGGGATCCTGATCGGGCCGCGCTACCAACCCGCGATTCGCGAATACCTCGCTTCGCTGCGAGAAGACGCCTACATTGAGATTCGCCCCGGTTACGTCGATTCCAATGCCGTCGAGGGCAAGGACACCTCTTGGAGCGACCCGGCCAAACTCGCTCCCGTCACCACTACCCGAGACGAACTGCTCAGCAAGAAGAAAAAGAAGAAGCTCTTGTGGCTTATCCCGATGGGCGGCGGAGGCGACGACGATTCCGGCGACGAGACCGTTCCCCCGGCGACCGAAGAGTAGCGGCCTCCGTGAAGGACCATTACGTAGAAAATCTTCAGGAGAATGAACGCATCGACGCGTTCTACTTGGTGCAATCCAAAGAGATCCGCGCCAAGAAGAACAGCGGCGAGCCGTACCTCTCCCTGACTCTTTCGGACCGCACCGGTTCCATCGAATGCAAGATGTGGGACGGCGTCGAGGCCGTCTTGGATCTTTTCGACAAAGACGATTTCATCAAAGTCCGTGCGTCCGTCCAGATCTATCGCGACAGACCTCAGCTTGTCATCCACAAACTGCGCCGCGCCGAAGACCGCGAAATCGATCTCGGCGACTTCATCCCGCACACCAAACACGACATCGGCCAGATGTGGGCGACGCTGCGCGCAGATGTGGAGGCTTTCCAAAACCCGCACCTGAAGGCTCTGTTGCTGTCCTTCTTGGACGACCCGGAGTTCGCTGAGCGATTCAAGGTGGCTCCCGCGGCGAAGACCCTGCATCACGGCTTCATCGGCGGCCTGCTCGAACACGTCTCTTCGCTGATGCGGTTGGCCAAACTGGTTGCCTCCAACTACGCCTACCTCGACGTAGAACTATTGCAGACCGGCGTTGTACTGCACGACATGGGCAAGCTCGAAGAGTTGACCTATGAGCGATCCTTCGGCTACAGCGGCGACGGTCAATTGCTTGGGCACATCACCATTTGCTTGCAGTGGATCGATCGCAAGTGCTGCGCGCTGCCGAACTTCCCGCCGCGCCTCAAGCGCCTTATTGAACATATGGTGCTTAGCCACCACGGGCGCTATGAGTTCGGCTCGCCGAAGTTGCCGATGTTTCCTGAAGCTCTGGCCCTGAGCTATATCGACGACCTCGACTCCAAGCTGGAGAGCATGCGCTCGTCGCTGGCAAATGACACGGGCAACGGCATCGAGTGGACCCACTACAATCCCTCTCTTGAGCGCTCCCTGGTGAATCCGTCCGAGTTCCTCGCCGGTCCCAAGGAGCCCGCGCCGCCGCCCGAACCGCCTCCGCCTCTGCCTAAGGCCGCCCCGGCAACTCCGAGTCTGTTCGCCGAGAAATTGCAAGGCGCGCTGGGCGGCAAAGATTCCTAGTGCAGCCGGATCATCCGCCCGCTCTCGCTAAAATGAGCGTTGCGCATGGCCCTGCTTGACCGTCTCAATCCGCAACAGAAAGAAGCCGTGCTGCACGTCGACGGCCCGCTGCTGATCCTCGCCGGCGCGGGCAGCGGCAAAACGCGCGTCATTATTTCGCGCATCGCGCATCTCATTGAGGCTCATGGCGTGGCGCCTTGGTCGATCCTCGCCGTCACCTTTACCAACAAGGCTGCCGCCGAAATGCGCGAGCGCGTGCAAGCCGTCCTCAGCGAGAGCGGTCGCCCTCTGAACTCGCTGCCGATGGTCTCGACTTTCCACTCTTTCTGCGTGCGCATGCTGCGCAGCCACGGCGCCCCGCTCGCCGAAGTGCGTCCCGGCTTCACGAAACAGTTCAGCATCTACGACTCGGCCGACCAGCTCACGGTCATCAAGAACGTTTTCAAGGACCTTGGCCTCGACGAGAAAAACTTCACCAAGCCGCGCTCCGCTCTTTCGGCCATCTCGACGGCCAAGAACCAGGGGCTCGGTCCGCAAGATCTCTATGGGCAAGCCACATCGCCGCAAGCTGAAAAGATGGCCCTCGTCTACGAACGCTATCAAGGCGCCTTGCAGGCGGCGAATGCGCTCGACTTTGATGACTTGTTGCTCGAAGCCGTCCGTTTGCTGCGGCTTTCTCCCGAGGTGCGGCAGCAGGTCGGCGGACGCTACAAGTACGTCATGGTCGACGAGTACCAAGACACCAACCGCCCGCAATACGAGCTGCTGCGTCTGCTAACCGAGTCGCACGACAATGTGTGCGTCGTCGGCGATGAAGACCAGTCGATCTACT
>CAZYOX010000033.1:0-19082 GCA_964649285.1 uncultured Bryobacterales bacterium
TTACTGAAGCCAAGGCTGCGAGGCCGCTTCCACGAGCCACGCCGCGGCGCCCATTGCCAGCAGCGTGAGCACGAAGCGCTTTGATAGGCAGATCGGCAGCAGGAACGCGGCGGCTCCGCCCGCGAAGGCCCCCAAACAGCGTGCGCAGAGCAGACTCGGCAGGCCCTCAACCAGCAACGCTCGGGCGGGCTCTTGATGGCAGATTGCGCCGAATGCGGTCGAGAGCGCCGTCAGCAACAACGGAACTTGCGAGAATGCCGAAGGCGCGGCGAGCGCCAAGCCAAGCAGCGAAAGGATCACGAGCGCCAGGAGGCCGCGCAGCAGACTCATCTCCGCGGACTGGGCAGCGTCTCGCCCTTCTTCAACAGGCTAGGGCGCTTCTTCTCCCGCTCCGCTTCTTCCTTCTGCTGCTCTTGCTCGGCCTGTTGTACCTCCTCGCGACGCTGCTGGCTCATCGTCTTTTCTCTTGCTGCCTTTTCCGCGTCGTCGGCTTCGATGAGTTCGTTCTTGCGTGCCACGAGATCCTGGGAAGTTATTTCAATAGAGTCTTCCAAGATATAGATCGCGTCTTCCAGAGCGAACTCATAGCGCCACAAATCGTCCGGGTCGGTTTCTTGAATAGCTTCCAACCGGCCCAGCATTTCGCGTTCGGCAACGAGCAGCGGCTCGATCGTCTTAGAGAGATCGTCGTCTCGCAAGAGCGCATCGTCGACAACCATATCCACCGCCTCAATGATTCGCCCGATCTGCGATAGATTGTCGTGGACTTTCGCGCCTCGACCCGCCTCTTCCTTGGCGAGAAGCTGATCGACTAGCGCCAGCCGCAATTTCGCAAATTGCAGGTAAGCCGGAATTCTCTCATTCGGATCTTGCGCCAAGCGTATCTGGTCGGCCTCAAACTCCGTCAGAAAGTCTCTGGTTACCAAGATCTCTTGCCCGAAGGCCGGCGAGGCCACGAGTATGGCGACGCCCAGAACGGAGAGCAGCAAGCCTTTCATACTTACCTCCTGGTCTGCATGATCTTCGATAGGATTTCGCTGTTGATCTCTTCGATGCGCTTAATGACCGGCTCCAGATCCTTGCGCTCGTCATAAATCAATTGGCGCTGCGCGCTCTGCAGACTCCGCCCTAGCTTGCGGGTTGCGATCTCCGCCCGCTTGAAATGTTTGGGACGGCTACGTGCATCTTTGCCGCTCGATTCCAGGGCCTTCAGCGACAGTTCGACGGCCTCCACGATGCGCGCCAACATTGCGCGCACTTCCTCCGGCAATCCCTGGCGATATGCCTCAACGATGCCGTCCACGCCGTGTTGAGCCAACTCCAGCGCCATCTCGGATTGCTTTTCCGGGTCTGCCTCAGCTTTGACGGCATCCCAGGTGGGCTGTTGCGCTAGCGCCGAACTCGCAAGCAGGACGAACAAACAGATCATTACCGGGCGGTAGGCTCTCATCGCTTGCTCAACACTAATTCAATCACGTGCAACCTTTGGCGTGATTTCCACTTCTCATCCTCCAGTCCAGACGAAGCAGCGAGAAACGCCTGGTAGCTGGCCTGGGCTTCCTTGTACAGTTGCAATCGGTCTTCGGTGATGGCGCGCAAATAGATGCTAGCCGGTTTCAGGGCCTCGAGCTTTTCGGCATTCGCCAACGCCTTCAAACAACCTTCGTAATTCTTCAGCTGGTGGAGAGTGAAAGCGAGTCCGGTCCAAGCACGGGCGTCGTCGGGCGCCTGTTGCGCTGCCGCAAGGTATTCTTCATGGGCGCGTTCATAGTCCAGCGCTTGAATTAAGCTGGCCCCGTAGCGCAGGCGCAGTTCCGGCTCATTCGGACTGGCGGCAACCGCTTCGGCCAGCTTCTGCCTGGCCGTATCGGCATCGTCAGCAAGCCCGTAAGCTTCGGCCAACGCCGCCCTGGCAGCGTCCGTCGGACTTTGATCGACGACCGTTTGTAACTCCTTGGCGGCATCGGCGTAGCGCTCCAATGCCAGCAGCAACATGCCGACGCGTTCGCGAACCGCTATGTTCGCCGGCTCGGCTTGAAGAAACTCTTGATACATCTCCAGCGCTTGCTCGCGGCCCCCGGCCTTTTCGACTTGCTCGGCGAGCTGAAGTTGATAGGAGCGCAACTGCGGATCCAATTCGCCTGCCTTGTGGTAGCTCGCCGATGCCGCTTCAATCTGGTTCAGGGACGCCTGGGCTTGTCCTAGTTCGATCCAGATTGAGGGCTCTTGAGGATCCAACTCCGTTGCACGCTCATAAATGGGTATTGCTTCGCTCTCGCGGCCCGCTGCGGCCAGCGCGCGGGCATGGAAGTATTGGACCTGCGGGTCGTCAGGGCGGTTCGCCGCAGCCCGAGCCAGAAAAGTGACCGCCTCCGGGGCCTTGCCGCTCCTCAGCAAGACCACGCCTAGATTGAGGAACGCCGGTTGCAACTCGGGCTCAATCTCAAGAGCCCGTCGGTAGGCCGCAATCGCTTCGTCGTCCCGCTGCAACTGAGCCAGCGCGAAACCGAGGTTGAAATGGATCGACGGATTCTCAGGCTCGGCCTCAGCGGCGGTTTGCAGCAAAGGCACGGCCGCGGCGAAATCGTCTCGTTGCATAGCCGCGATCGCCTGCTCGATGGCGCTCTCCTGAGCGAGTAACGGCAGGGCCAACAGCACAAGCAGCAACCAGCGCATAGCCTCCTCATTGTAGGGGCGAGAGGCCTCGGGCGCCGACGATTGCACAGGTCTGATACAATCGCCGCGCTATGAGATCAGTCTCATTTCTCATTTCCGCCCTACTGCTGACGACCCCCCTCGTCGCCCAGCGCGGCGGCGCTCCGCCCGAGAGAATCAGGCTGTGGAGCGGCGATGCGCCGGGCGCCATGGGACAACAGGACGAGGATATTCCGACCCTCGATGTCTACCTCGTGCCGCCCGACAGGGCCGTCGGTACGGCGGTTGTGGTGTGCCCTGGCGGCGGCTACCGCGCCTTGGCGATGGACCACGAGGGCGAGCAGGTCGCCCGCTGGTGGAATTCGCTCGGCGTCTCGGCATTCGTTCTCAAATATCGCCTAGGGCCGAAATACCATCACCCTGTGGAACTCGGCGATGCCCAGCGCGCCCTGCGTTGGGTGCGCAGCCGCGCCGAGCAGTACGGCATTCGGCCGAACCGCATCGGGATCATGGGCTTCTCCGCTGGAGGGCATCTCGCTTCGAGCGCCGCCACGTTATTCGACAAGGGCCAAGCCTCCGCCGCCGACCCGATCGACCGGCTGAGTTCAAGACCGGACTTCGCCATATTGGGCTACCCAGTGATCTCGATGACCACCGAGTATGTCCATCAAGGCTCCAAGAACAATCTGCTCGGCGAGAACCCAGACCCCGCCTTGGCGGAACACCTGTCGACGGAGCTGCAAGTTACTCCTGATACGCCTCCGGCGTTCCTCTTCCACACCAACCAAGACACGACCGTGCCTGCTGAGAACAGCATTCTTTTTTATCTCGCCTTGCGTAAGGCCGGTATTCCCGCGGAGCTTCACGTCTACGAGCGAGGGCCGCACGGTGTCGGACTGGCCTGGAGCGATGCGGTACTGAGTTCGTGGCCGGCCCGTCTCGCCGATTGGATGCGCATTCGCGGACTCTTGGCGACCCGCTAGCAAGCGCGTTTGGCGATATTCGCTGCGTTACAATCGTGAAGTTTCGGCTGGTCCCCTCGGGTCGGGCAGCCATTTGACTCCTCATGTTCGATCGTCCGCGGCTTCGTCGACGCAGCAGCAGCAGGCGCGATCGCTTGTCGCCAAAGCACAGGTCGGACCCCAACCTTCCGGCCTCCCGCCCCTGGGTTGCCATCGCCATTGATCAAATGGTCGAAGGCGCAGTTGGCCCGCAGGAAGCCGTCGAGCCTCCCCGGCCGAAACCGCAGCCGCCTCGCCCTTTGACCTATCCGCGGAACGCCGTCTTGCCGGTACTTCTACTGGCGGCGGCGGCAGCCGTTTTTGTCATCCAAAATTCGGTGCGCTCCGCTTTGGCTGAAGCCTGGATTGGAGAGTCTTCGATCGTCGCCCTCAAGCGCGCCGTCGTTGCCGCGCCCGACCACTATCTGGCTTGGCTCCGACTGGGCGTGAGGCAATCCAGGGACGGCGAGGCCGACAGCGCCGTCGCCAGTCTTCAAGAGGCCGTCGATCTCGCCCCAAACGCCAGTTCGCCGCGCATCGCACTGGCCCTCGAGCTGGAACGCACGGGACGCATCGATGAAGCCGAAGACGCGCTGCTGAGCGCTGCCGCGTTAGAGGCCGGGTTTCGGCCTCGCTGGAACCTAGCCAACTACTACGCGCGACGCGGGGAGTGGGCGGAGGTCTGGCGCTGGACGCGCGAATCGATCCTTGCCGATCCGGCGCAACTGGCCGCTGCCGCATCCCTTTGTTGGCGCGCCGAGGCCGACCCGGCGACGATTCTCAATTTGGCAATCCCTGACGAACCGGAGGCCAATCGCCGCTACTTTGCTTACTTGTATGACGTCGCCCAACTCGATGCCATGCGTCAGGCCTGGCCGCGGTTCTCGGCCGCGGTCAGCGAAGCGGATACCGAAGTGGCAACCCAATATATCGATAGGCTGCTCGCCGCCGGGTTCGTCGATGAGGCTGTCAGCGCTTGGAATCAGCTGTGCGATCAGGCGCTGCTTCCGTATGCCGCCCTGCGCGGCCCAGACCAACAGTTTCTGACCAATCCGTCCTTCTTGAACAATCCCTCAGGCCGCGCCTTCGATTGGAGAACCCCCGACCACCCAGGTGTCTTGTGGACTCGTCCCGCCGTGCAAGGAGACGGCGGCATGATCGACTTTCGGCTTTCCGGAGTGCAGCAAAGCGGCATCACGCTGCTCACTCAGGTGATCCCGGTTGTGCCGGGGACCTATGCGCTCCGGTTCGATTTCGTCACGCAGGGCATGCCGATTCGAACGGGTTTGGGTTGGGTCGTTCGCGACCTCTATTCCGGAGCCGAGATTCGGCCATTCACAACGTTGAACAACGCGGAAGGATTCTGGGACGGGCGCAATTTCGCCTTCACGGCGCCGCCTGGCACGCGCGCCGCCGTTCTCGAACTGCACTACGTGGAGATCGAATCGATGGATCGCCGCCTTGGCAGCTTCGCGCTGCGTAACATGCAGCTTTCGCTGACCGAGGCGCCGGAGGCATCCGTTCTGTGATGCTCCACTATCGCTTTCGCCGGCTCTCTAGTCTGGGCTTGATCGCCTTGACTGGCTTTGCCGTGTTCGCTTTCGGCGCTGTCGATACGCTTACCGTCACTATCCTCCAAGTTACGCTCGCCGCGCTGGCGGTCGCCTGGGCGATTCGCAAATTGCGGAATGGCGACCCGTTTGTGGCCAGCGCTTTCTATATACCGCTGCTGGTCATTGTGGGCACGGCGGGCGTGCAGACTTCATTCGCGCTTTCCGCGTCCATACAGGCCACCAAATCGGAGTTCGGGCTTTGGTTGGCCTACCTGGCATTCTTTGTTATTGCCGTCAACGTGCAAGCGGACCCGATGATCCGCAAGACCTGGCCAGTGGCCTTTTGTTGGCTGGGCATTGGAGCAAGCTCGATGGCCATGCTGCAGGCTTTGGTTGCCGGCCGCAGGGTTTTGTGGAGGTCCGCGCCTGGCATTCGGCCCTTTGGTCCATTCGTCAATTTCGAATACTTCGCAGTGTTCGCGGAGTTACTCTTCCCCATCTTGCTCATCACAGCGCTCGACTCGAGTCGACGGCGCGCTCTCGGAACGGCTGCCGCTGCGTTCATCGCCGCCACAGCCGCGGCCTGCGGGTCCCCGACAGGATTTCTGTTGCTAACCGTCGAGTTCGTGGTCATCTTGATTGCGGAAGCTGTGAAGCTGACTGCCGGCCAAGGCGGCAACGCACGGCGCATCCTCGCTTCCACCGGGGCTTTCGGCGTAGTTGCCGCCGCGCTGGTTGCCGGCGGCATCATCGGTCAGTTCGCTCAGGGCCGAACCAACTTTCCTGTCAACGATGATGCGGCCCCAACCGCCGCCTGGCAGCTCTTCGAGCAAGAGAGAGCGCTCGGCCACGGCCTCGGCGCCTTCATCGCCGCCTATGGATCGGAGTTTTCGACGCCTCAGGAAACGGATTCTTCCGGCGCGGAGCCGGTTCGCTTGATGGCCGAACTGGGGATCGCAGGCGCTGTTGCCCAGGTACTGCTTATGGGGCTGTTGCCCATCATGGCGCGTAGCCGCAGATCGTGGCTCGGCGCAACCATGGCGCTCGCCGCCGCGTGGTGCCACAGCTGGAACTACGCCTGGCTCGACTCGCCGGCGTTAGTGCTCATCGCCCTGAGCCTGCTGGCGCTGGTCGCCACGGACGGGTTGCGCCTGCCCCTGAAGACCATGTTCCGCAGAAGAAGCGTTAGCGAAACGGCTACGCACGCCCACCAGAACCAATCGCCCCAGCGAGCGTACCAGGTCAACTCTTCTGAGTAGCCAAAACTGGCCGTCACCGCGCCGGGCTGGAACGACGGCAAGGGCGGCGTGATCTGCCCCGCGCGGTTGATGGAAGTCGTAATCCCGTCCGCTGTCGCCCGTAGAATCCAGCGCTGATTTTCGATCGCTCGCATACGCGCCAGCAGCAAATGTTGATAGCGAGCAGCCGTGTCGCCGTACCAACCGTCGTTCGAAATATTGACCAACGCTTCCGCGCCGTTCGCTGTGAACTGTCGCACTCCGCTGGCGAATGCATTTTCGTAGCAAATGTACACGCCTAGCCGCCGTCCTTTGACCTCCGATATAGAGGCCTCCTCGCCGGGCGTGAAGTCTCCGGATTGCAGTGTGATCTTATCGATGAAAGCGGAGAAAGGCCAGGGCACGAACTCGCCAAAGGGGACCAGGTGCATCTTGGCATAGCGGCCAACCAGTTTGCCCGAAGCGTCCACCGTCAGCGCGCTATTGAGCGGTCGCCTCACGCCGTCGACTTCCTTGAAGGCGATTGCGTTGAATATCACCGGCGCGTCAACCGCTTGAGCGATGTGTGCCATGAAGTCCGGCCAGCCGGCCACGTCAAAGTAGTAGAGAGGCACGCTGTACTCGGGCCACACGAGCAGGTCCGGCTTGATGTCCCCGCCCGTGGAGAGTTCTTCCATCAGACGCAGGTGCGCTTGATTCTCCGTCGGCGTCCAGCCGTCGATGATCGACTGCGTATTGACCGCCGGTTGCACCAGCCGGGCGTAGTGGTCTCCAGTCTCCCCATCAGGAAGTCCTGGCAGCAGGAATAGCGCCGGAAGCAGCGCTAGGCCGGCCCACTCGAGCCGCGGGCGGCGCATGATGACCAGTGCCAGGCCCACATTGATTGCTGCTAGCACGAACGAGGGTCCGTAAACCCCGGTGAACGGCGCCAATCGGGCCACCACCTCCATGCCTGCCGCGGCGTTGCCAAGTTGCAGCCACGTAAAGCCGAGATACTGGTGCGTACCCTCAATCGCCACCCAAAGCGCGGCCACCACTGGGAGCGCCCAAGGCCGCCGCATCAGCGGACCTGCCAGCGCAGTGAACACGCCCAAGTGCAAACCCTTGGCCAGGAAGAAGCCAACGAAAATAGCCGCAGCCGCCGGTGCAGTCAGATCGGCGTAATCGTGCATGACCTCGTAGATCCAGTAGCAGGAGCCGCCCCAGTACACGCACCCGGCCAACCATCCTGTCAAGAAGCGGCGCGCCCCTCGCGGCTCTTCCGTGGCCGTCCACAATAACGGCACGAGAGCAAACGCCGCCAAGTACGGGAGCGAAAAGCGCGGGAATATCAGAACCTGCAGGATCCCGCTCAGCAGCGCCAGTCCTGCCGCCGCGCCCAGCCCGCCCACTAGGGAATCGAAGCCCCCTCTGCGACCAAGTCGGCCATGTAACTACTGCGCACGAAGGGTCCGCTGAATACGCTGCGGAAACCAATCGATTCGCCGTACTCGCGGTAGGCATCGAACTGCGCCGGCGTAACGAACTCCTCGACCGGCAGGCGATTTCGCCGCGGCTGCAGGTACTGCCCGATTGTCGCCACATCCACACTTGCTTGACGCAGGTCTCGCAACAACTGCCGCACCTCATCCGCTGTCTCGCCCAGGCCCACCATCAACCCGGACTTGGTCAACACATCCGGCCGCCGCCGCTTGGCGTATGCCAGCACGTCCAGCGAACGATGGTAGACCGCCTGCGGCCTCACGCGTGAGTACAGCCGCTCGACGGTCTCCATGTTGTGGTTGAAGACGTCGGGCTTGGCGTCCAAGACTTTCGCCACGGCCTGTGTGTCGCCGAGGAAGTCCGGGGTGAGCACTTCGACCTTCGCATCAGGCAGGGCGCGGCGCGTCTGACGCACGGTTTCCGCAAAATGCGCGGAGCCCCCATCGGCCAATTCATCGCGGTTCACGCTGGTGATCACGACGTAACGCAGGCCCATGCGTGCGGCCATCTCGGCGACGTGCCGGGGCTCCTGATCGTCTAGGGGTGAACCCTCGCCTTGCGGAACGGCACAAAAGCCGCAGCGGCGCGTACAAACGTTGCCCAAGATCATGAACGTCGCTGTCTTGCGCGAAAAGCAATCGTGCAGGTTAGGACAACGCGCCGATTCGCAAACCGTGTGCAATCGCCGGGCCCGCAAATCGACCTTCAGATCATGCACGTCGGAAGCCGCCGTTTCTGGTTTACGCAACCATTTCGGAAGCCTCTCCACAGGGCGCCGAATGCCTGGCGCGATTTGGATTAGAGACAAAGGCGGAATCCTAGGGCGCTCGGAGGATCGTATTGAAGCCGTCCGTTGTCAGCCGTTTCCTGCTTTCCTCGGCGGCTTCACGGCTAGCGAATGGACCTACGAGGACTCGATGCCATCCGTCGCCGCGATCGGCTTCGACGTGCGCCGGATACCCTTTTTGCTTCAGATTAGCGACTACGTTGAGGGCGTCCGCCGAGACTCGAACCGCAGACACTTGCACGTTATACCCGGCTCCGGCCGTAGCGGGACGCGGTGTGGGGGTCCCTGTCGGGCGCGGGGCCGTGGAAGCGGTTGTCGCCGGCGCTGGCGCTTGCTTCTTTGGGGGAGCGACGGGCGCCGGATTGGGTCTTGCCGGCGGCGTCTCCACCGTGCGAGGCGATTCCTTCGGCGTCTCGCGAACCGGGGCGGACGCCGGTTCCGGCCTCGCTTCTTCCGTAGGCATCAGCAGGCTGTCGGGCAGCCGGACTTCCTTTTGCGCCGGCGCAGGAGGCGGCGCTTCGGCCAGTTCCGGCGTTGGCCGCGAGCCTTCGCCGTGGCCGAAACCCACTACATAGCCCACGGAAAAGAATGCGGCGAAGAACACGACCACGACAAAAAACAGGCTCAGAAGTTGCCGGTTGCTCAGGACAAGTTCAAACCCGCCGTCTCGCTGTTCAGCCATTCGCTTCCCATTCTAATCACTATGGGAGTAGAACCCTAGCGTATCTTTGTCACGCCCGGTCTGTTTTTTCTGTGGCGTCCCTGGTTGCCGATTTCGCCCATGCCGAGAGGCCTTGAATCAAGTCCATCGGCAGCGGGAAAACGACGGTCGTATTCTTCTCGGCGCCGATTTCCGTGAGCGTTTGCAGGTACCGCAAGGTGACCGAAGTCGGCTCGGTCGCCAACATCCTGGCCGCTTCGGTGAGCTTGTGGGACGCCTGCAGTTCGCCGTCCGCGTGAATGACCTTCGCGCGCCGCTCGCGCTCGGCCTCGGCCTGCCTCGCGATCGCCCGGATCATCTGTTCCGGCAGATCGACGTGTTTCACTTCAACCGCCTGTACCTTGATGCCCCACTGCTCGGTTTGTTCGTCAAGCGTCTCTTGCAACCGCGCGTTGAGCTTCTCGCGCTCGCCCAACAGTTCGTCCAAGTCCGCTTCGCCCAAGATGGCCCGCAGCCGCGTCTGTGCCAACTGCGACGTGGCGTAGACGAACTGCTCCACCTCGACGACTGCCTTCAATGGTTCGACGACACGGAAAAAGACTACGGCGCTCACCTTCACCGTGACGTTGTCTCTAGTCACAACGTCCTGCGGAGGAACGTCCATGGTCTCCACTCGCAGCGAGATCCGCTCGATGCGGTCGATCGGCGCGAAGACGAGAATCATACCCGGCCCCTTGGCGACTGGCAGTAAGCGGCCCAGCCGGAAGATCACCCCGCGCTCGTACTCCATCAGGATTTTGACGCTGTTGAAGAGATAAAGCGCCACGATCGCGAAGATGATCCAAGTAAAATTCATGAGATTCCTCTTTTGCTGCGTCAGCTTAGCAGCCTAGCAGCGTTATTTTTCTAGCGGTTCGACCATAAGCCGCAGCCCATCCACTGCCGCGATACGCACTTTCGAGCCGGCCGCGATCGGCGTCGAGGCCCTGGCGTTCCACAATTCTCCGCGAATGAAAACGCGTCCGTCTTCGGCGATGTCCGTTCTTGCCGAACCGATCGCATCGATGAGCGCCTCGCTGCCGGTCGCCACCTTGTTGCGAAACGCGCGCAGCGCCAGCTGCAACAGGAAGACGGTGATGCCGGCGAAAGGTACGACGATCGCCAGGGCGACGCCCCATCCAATCGACAACTCGGGGACCTCCGTATCAATGAGCATCACCATGCCCAAGGCCATGGCGGCAATCCCGCCGAGGGCGAGGATGCCATGCGAAACGACAAAGGCCTCCATGACCAGGCAGCTGACCCCAAAAACGATAAGCGCCGCGCCCGCCCAATTGATCGGCAATAACGACAGGGCCATTAGCCCAATCAATACCAATACGCCGCCGGCCACTCCCGGCAAGATCAAGCCGGGATGGGTGAACTCCACATACACGCCCAACACGCCCAACACCAGCACGATCAACGCCAGGCCAGGATCAATTAGCGGCAGCAACGCCCGTTGCCGGTAACTCAGCGTTGCGGGTTCGATCACGGCTCCTTGAAGATGGAGAAGGGTTTCCGTTCCGTCAAAGCGTTTGACGGTTCTGCGGTCCAGCTGCGAGATCAACCCGGCGACATTGGGTGCGATCAGCTCGATCAGGTTCTGTTCCAGCGCTTCTTCTTCCGTGAACGCGCGGCTCGAGATCACGGCTTCTTCGGCGAGTTCCGAGTTGCGTCCGCGCTTCTCTGTGATCGCTCGAATCTTAGCGGCTGCATCGTTCTCGACCTTCAGCCTCATCACCTCATCCATCTCGCCGCCCGTCGCCAATACGGGGTGAGCCGCTCCGGTATTCGTGCCCGGCGCCATCGCCGCCACATCGCCGGCCATAAGGATGAGAAATCCTGCCGACGCGGCCTTGCCGCCGCTGGGTCCCACGTAGGTCGCCACCGGAACCTTGGAACCAATCAGTTCTTGAATAATGTCCTCGGTGGCGCTCAACAGACCGCCGGGCGTATCCAGACGCACGAGCACAAGAGACGCGTCGCGCTTCTCGGCTTGTTCGATAGCGCTGGCGACAATTTCGGCCGTCAAGGGGTGGACAACCCGATCGATATCGACTTGAATGACCAGCGGCGAAGCGCTTTGTCCAGCTAAAGGAACAGCCAGAGCAGCGGTCAGGAAGATCCAGCAGCCGACGGCGATCAGAATCCGATGTTTCGACTCGGTCACGGCGTACTCAGTATACGGTGGGGGCCTGATTTCGGAGAGGTCAATTGGCTCTTAGCCGTGTATAATGTGAGGTTTGCGTGGCGTGGGCGTCGGCAATCCGCTTTTCATGAAGGTTCACAGTTGGAGAGACGTTGAGCGCGAGCCGATGACTGAGGGTATCGCCCGGCAGGTCATTCACTCCGGGCGTATGACGACTGCCAGACTCTTCCTGAAAGAAGGGGCGGTAGTCGCCCGACACAGTCACGAAAATGAGCAGATGAGTCACGTCCTTGAGGGGCGCTTAAGGTTTGAGTTCAACGACGGGGACGTCGTCGTCGAAGCCGGCCAGGTGTTGGAAATACCGTCGAATGAACCCCATCGGGTTGTTGCTCTGGAAGATTCGACGGCTATGGACGTTTTCGCCCCCAGCCGGCAGGATTGGATTTCCGGCGACGATGCGTATTTGCGAACCCCTCGGAGCGAGTCGTAACGTAATTACTTGGTAAGCCCGCAAGGGCGCTGAATCGCGCCCGATTCTCCGCGTTGTATAGATCGATGAAAACGGCTGGCGATCCGCTGTCTTTTTCACGCAGAGGCGTTGTGTTACACAGATCGACAGGCCATCGCTAGAAAGGATTGGGACTTTTGCGTAAGAGAAGTATTGAATCGTTGATCGGCAAGCTGAGCGCCGCGCTCTGGCTCGGCGCGATCCTCCTGTCGCCGACGCTGCAGGCGCAGCCGACGTGGGTGAACCAACAGGCAGCGCGGCTGGTGATCGGTCAAAATAGCTTCACGCGCTCGGACCCGAAGCCGAGCCAGCGAGTTATCGGCTCGGCCAATGGCGTGGCCGTCGGAGCGGACAAATTGTTCATCGCCGGGGGCAACCGCATCGGCGCAACGCCAAATGCCAACCGCGTCCTGATCTACAACAATCTGTCGGGGGACATTCCCGCGCCTGAAGCAGAACTGCCCCAGGGCGGTGATCAGGTCTTCTCCTTCTGCCCAGCTTGCGTCGGCGAGGCTGACGTCGTTCTCGGCCAACCGGACTTCACTACTATCACCGACGGCATTCAGAACGGCATGAAGGCGCCTTCCGGCGTGGCTACCGACGGCGTCCGGCTGGCCGTCGCCGATACCAATAACAATCGCGTGCTGCTCTGGAACACGATTCCTCAGTCGAACAATACGCCGCCCAACGTTGTACTAGGTCAGCCGGACCTGAGCAACAATTTCCCGCGCACAACCTCGACGGGCATGCGCGGACCGCAGGGCGTGTGGATCGACTCCGGCCGTTTGTTTGTCGCCGATACGCAGAACTCGCGGATCCTGATCTGGAACTCGATTCCGACCAGCAATGGGCAGGCCGCTGACATCGTCGTCGGCCAGCCCGATTTCACGACGCGGCCCGAACCGGACCTGAGCCAGTCTAACTACCTGCCTAACGCGCAGAGACTGTTAAATCCCGTCTCGGTGCAGGTCGTCGGCAACAAGATGTTCGTCGCTGATCTGGGTTTCGACCGGGTCATGATTTACCTGTCGATCCCGGTATCGAACAACGCCCCGGCAGACGTGGTGGTCGGTCAGCCGAATTTTGAGACGTTCTCCTACGTTCAAGCCGATGACCCTGGCGTGAGCGTCAACGGCGACGGCCACTTAGTCAACGAGGACGGAGACCTGCTAATGGACCGCTCCGGCCTGGCCTTGCGTCGAGCGGTGGTTGCGCTCTGTGAGAAGATCGGCCCCTTCGATGACGACGGTTCAGTGACGCCCGACGACGGAAGATTCCCTCCTGCAGTCAATCAAGACCCGGACGACGCCGACAGCTTGCGCTATCCCAAGCGCTGCGGAGCGACATTGAATTTTCCGCGGTTTGCCCTCTCCGACGGCACGCGCCTGTTTATCTCCGACAGCGGCAACGACCGCATCTTGATCTTCAATGAAATCCCTCTGGAAAATGGCGCGAGCGCGGACGTCGTCATCGGCCAGCCCAATTTCATTGCGCTGACTGACGCGGACGGACCCGGCAACCTTCGCTCTCCAGGGGCCTTGGCCTACGACGGAAACAACCTGTACGTCGCCGATCCTCTACAGCGCCGCATTCTGGTATTTACTCCGGGCGAGGACATGATCACTCTCGACGGTATCCGCAATGGCGCCAGCTTCAACATCGCGGGTAACGGTTATCTCCAGTGGACGCGCGCGGTCTCCAACCCGCAGACGGCGACTATCACGGTTTCCGGCCAGGTGCACGAGTTCAAAGATATCCCGGCCGGTACGACTGCCGCTCAGCTTCGCGACATGGTCGTGGAGAGTATCAACAACCGCGAAGGTTCGCTCGTTAAGGCTCGGCCTATCGAGGGCCCGGGCGTCCCGGCGACGGCGTTCATCCAGTTCACCGGACAAACGCGAGCCGGAGACGTCATCACGCTCAAGCTCGGCGACCGCTCCTATTCGGTCCAGACGCCTGGTCCTCCGGAAGACCCGGGAGC
Source organism: uncultured Bryobacterales bacterium (assembly GCA_964649285.1). Taxonomy (GTDB): domain Bacteria; phylum Acidobacteriota; class Terriglobia; order Bryobacterales; family UBA6623; genus CAMPKL01. Next base: position 14,058 of record CAZYOX010000033.1, read on the forward strand.
CTTCATTGCCATCGACAGGTTGTTGTTCGTCATTAACCAGGCCGGAGGCCATCCGGATGTCACCGCGCGACGCCTGCAAACCGACACGAGCATATTGCAGCTGATCGCTAATGTGCCGGGCGCGGGCGCTAACGGTTTCCCCATCAGTATCGAAATCCCAGCAGGCAGCTCGCTGGTCGGCCAGTTTCTTGACGACTTAGGCGAGCCCACCGGCGAAACTACGGGGACGCTCACGGGAGGCTCATCCCCCGCGCTTGCCTGGCTAACGGCAGTTGAAGGCGGACGTGCAGGCAACGCCATCACGCTTCGCAATGACATCACGCTCGCCAGCGGCGACACGGCAGGCATCATCGCCACCTCGTCGGGAAGCCGCCTGGATGGCGGCTCGAACGCGAGTTTCCTGCCTCCGGGAACCTTTGCCTCGATCTTCGGAGAGGGTTTTTCCGAGCAGGAGCTAGTCGCTACCTCCACCGATGGATCTCTACCTAAGGAACTGGGCGGCGTCCGTGTGTACGTCAACGGAATCCAGGCGCCCATTTCTGCCGTATTCCCGAATCAGATTAACTTCCTAGTCCCCTGGGAAATCATCGAAGACCCGGCCATCATCAATACGGGCATCAGCACGTATGTGTGGCGGCGTCTAGGTGACGGCTCGATCGTGGTTTCGGCTCCTCGGGCCAACACAGTGACCAATGTGGCGCCCGGCCTGTTTGCCTTCCCGGGGCCTGAACCGCGCCGCGCGGTTGCCGTTCACGCCCAGGAGATCGCCACCGGAGAAGTCGGCATTTCGTCGCCTACCGCCACGGATGCGGACGATGTGGATGTGGCGGGCGGCGTCACGCTAACCATTAAGATCCAGGATGCCAGCTACTCATACACATCTCGGGACGGCGACACGCTGGATAAGGTTCGCGATGGGCTCATCGCCGCGATTAATGCCAACGGCGGAGATCCTAATGTCACGGCGGAGCCAGGCACAGCCAGTTTCGCCTCAGGCCAAGCGCGCCTTGAGTTCACCGGCACTCCGGCGGCCGGCGACATCGTCACCCTCGAATTTGGCAGCCCCATCCCGGAGGATGACGACAATCCGGAAGACGACGACGATTCGTTACGGGAGTACTCCTACGTCGTGCAGGAGGGAGACAATCTCTTCACAATCCGCAACGTGCTGATCTTCCAAATCAATTCGGGACTCGGCGACCCCGACGTGTCGGCCCGCGAGGATATCGATTCGTTAGGCTCGGGCATACAGATCTTCGCTCGCCAGTTGGGCGCCCAGGGCAATCAGATCCGCTTCCGATACAGCGTTTCCCCTGGTTCCGGCGTTCAGATCACGTCACTTCAGGACAATGGATTTCTTGAGGGCGGCAGCACCGAGCCCGCCGTTAAGCTTTCCGCACGCGTCAGCGGAAGGGAAGGGAACGGCATCTCGTTTTCCGCTTCCAGCTCCGATGCAAGCGCGATTCAAACAACCGTACGCAAGACTACGCTTTGCTGCGGCAACGTGCCCTTCTCGCTGATTGATGAAGAGAACCCAGCAGTTCCCGGCGAGATCATCACCTTGTTCGCAACCGGCTTGGGCCTGACCTCGCCGTTGCCTAGCGCTCAAGGTCTAGCGAGCGGCCAGCCGACTCCCTTATCGCCGCTGTTCCGCGCGCCGTTCATCTTCCGGGATTCGGTCTCCGCTCTCATGGGCGTCACTGACACAGCGCCGAGCGTGGAGTTTGCCGGCTTGATGCCCGGCTTTGTCGGCGTCTATCAGATCAACCTGAGGATTGGCGAAAACCTGCCCGAGAATCCGAACACGCCGCTCACTATCGCCCAGCGTCAGTTCATTTCCAACACGGTGACGATTCCCGTCAAGCCGTTGACGCCGCAGGACCCGCAATGATTCGCGTTGGCGCCGCAGCTCCGGACTTTATCGCAGCGACCGACGGCGGCGGCTCGGTTCGGTTGAAGGACCTGCGGGGAAAGAAGGTCGTGCTCTACTTCTACCCGAAGGACAATACTCCGGGCTGCACCACGGAGTCTTGCGACTTCCGCGATGCCCATGCCGAGTTCGGAACGCACGACGCCGTCGTCCTCGGCGTCAGCCCTGACAGCGTCAAGTCGCACGACAACTTCAAGCAAAAGTTTGACCTGCCTTTCACTCTGATCAGCGACGAAGACCACAAGATCGCCGAAGCCTACGGCGTCTGGCAGGAGAAATCCATGTACGGCCGCAAATACATGGGCATCGTCCGCTCGACTTTCGTGATTGACGAAAAAGGCAAAATCGCCGCGATCTACGACAAGGTCAAGGTCAAAGGCCACGTAGCCGATGTACTCGAAGAGGTCGCGAAATAGCTCTTGACTCTGTAGTCCACTCCAGGGTTTAGACTAAAGGTCATGGCGATTGCCAAGACCTCAAACGAATATCTGAAGATCGGTGACATCGCCCGCGAGAGCGGCGTCGGCGTCGAAGCTCTGCGCTTCTACGAGAGCCGCGGCTTGATCGAGCCGGCGACTCGGACGCAAGCAGGTTATCGCCTTTACGACGCCAGCGTCTTCGAGCGTCTCAGCTTCATCAAAAAGGCCCAGTCGATCGGTTTTACCCTGGACGAGATAGCGCGGATCATTTCCGACGCGGCACACGGGCATGCGCCTTGCGACGACGTGCGGAGACTTGCCTCCCAGAAGTTGCAGGAGCTCGAAGAACGGATCCGGCAGTTGCAGCGCTATCGTCACGAACTGCGTCAGACCGTGGAGGCTTGGGGCCATCAAGGCGATGCTAAGGGAGAAGTCTGCGGTCTGATCGAGGGCTTGTCCGGCGATCGAGTAAAGATTCCAAGGAGGAAGCTATGACGACAGTTGGATCGACTAGAACGCAAACGCTCAAAGTTGCGGGAATGACCTGCGGACACTGCGTGAAGACGGTTGAGAAAAGTCTATTAGCGGTTCCCGGCGTTCGAAGCGCTAGGGTCGACTTGAGTGCGGCCAAGGCGACCGTCGTCGCCGAATCGGGAGTTTCGAAAGCGACCCTCGCAGCGGCGGTCGAGGACGCCGGCTATGGGGCCGGCGACAGCGCCGACGAAAGCGACGACGACGAACCAGACAGCCAGCCGCAGGCGGCGCCGGACCTCGACCGCCTCGACCTGAACGTCGAAGGCATGACCTGCGCCGCTTGCGTGCGGACCATCGAACGCCGTTTGGAGAAAGTCGACGGCGTGATGGAAGCGCAAGTGAACCTGGCCTCGAACTCGGCCCAAGTACGCTTCGACCCGGCACGCACCAACTCCAAACAACTCATAGCCGCCATCGAAGATGCTGGTTATGGCGCGCGAGAGGCCACAGCGGGCGTGGACGACAGCGAGGCTCGTCAAGAGGCCGAGCAGCGCGGCTGGCGTCGTCGCCTCGTCGTCTCCGCGGCCTTCACGATTCCCTTGCTGGCGGTCGCGATGTCGCATGGCGCCATCTCGTTCCCCGGCGTCGAATGGCTCCAGTTGGCGTTAGCGCTTCCGGTCGTCATCTACGGGGGCGGACCGTTCTATGTCCACGCCTTCAAGGGCGCCCGTCGCGGCGTTCTCGACATGAATACGCTGATTGCCGTTGGCACGGGCGCCGCGTTTTTGTTCTCGCTTGTCGCGACGATTAGCCCCGGCCTCGTCGCCGCCCCCGGAGCGATGCACGCGCCCGTCTACTACGAGACAGCTGCCGCCATCATCGCCTTTATCCTGTTTGGGCGCATGCTGGAATCGCGCGCCCGGGGCCGCACTTCCTCGGCGATCCGCAAGCTCATTGCTCTCCAGCCGCAAACTGCATCAGTTGTGCGCAATGGCCATGAGCAACAACTTCCTGTCAGCGAGGTTCGCGTCGGCGACGAGATCGTCGTACGCCCCGGACAAAAGGTTGCCGTGGACGGCGTAGTGCTTGATGGCGAGTCGTCCATCGACGAGTCATCGCTGACCGGAGAGAGCATCCCCGTCGACAAGGTTCCTGGCGACCGCGTCTTTGGAGCGACGATCAATCGCTCCGGCAGTTTCCGTTTCCGCGCGGAGAAGGTAGGTTCCGAAACCGCGGTCGGGCAAATGATCGAATTAGTGAGAAAGGCACAATCGTCGAAGGCCCCGATCGCCCGTCTCGCTGACGTCATCGCCGGATACTTCACGCCCGTCGTGATCGGCATTGCTGTGCTGACTTTTCTTGTCTGGTTTACCGTCTCGCCGCCTGACGATCGTTTGCGGATGGCGCTTGTCAACGCAATTGCCGTGCTGATCATCGCTTGTCCCTGCGCCATGGGGTTGGCGACGCCGACAGCCGTCATCGCTGGCGTCGGACGCGGCGCCGAGTTGGGCGTGCTGTTTCGATCCGGCGCGGCTCTCGAACAGTCCGCGGCTATCGATGTCGCTGTGTTTGACAAGACCGGCACGCTAACGAACGGCGAGCCGCAGGTGACCGATGTGGTACGGTTCGCATCCAGCGAAAACGAGCTTCTTGAGGCCGTCGCCGCTCTAGAGAATCGCTCGGAGCATCCCGTAGGTAAAGCGATCGTGCAACTCGCGAAGTCCCTTGACCTGTCCGTTGACGCCGTGGCGCACTTCCGGGCGTTGGTTGGCGCGGGCGTGCAGGGCGAATACCAGAACCGCCATTGGCTTGTCGGCAAGCCAGGCAAGCTCACGGATCTAGGTATCAATCTCGCCGAAGCGCAGCAGCGGCTCGACGAGTTTTCCAGCCAGGGCAAGACGGTCATTGCCGCCGCAGTCGACAACCAACTGGCCGGCATCATCGCGCTACGCGATGAGCCGCGCCCCGAGGCGTCCGCAGCGCTGCGCCGCCTTCGTGATATGGGCATCGAGACAACCATGCTCACCGGCGACAACCAACAAACCGCCCAAGCCATCGCCGATCGTGTCGGCATCGAACGGGTGGTAGCGGGCGTTGCGCCTGGCGAGAAGGCAGCGGAAATTCAACGCTTGGGAGCAGGCCGGCGTGTGGCCATGGTCGGCGACGGCGTCAACGACGCGCCGGCCCTCGCCAAGGCCGATC
>CAZYOX010000034.1:0-19040 GCA_964649285.1 uncultured Bryobacterales bacterium
AGACAAGCTCAAGTCCTTCATTGCTAGAAAGCGCCCCTATTACTATGAGCGCGACGTTGTGGCTCTTGCTCGCGTCTTGCAGGTTCATCCGGGGCTGGTTGTGGGGCAAATGCAGCACCACCTTGACCGCTACGACTATCTAAAGAAGCATCAAAAGAAGGTTCGCGCCTTGGTTACGCAGGGCGCGATCGTTGATGGTTGGGGACAGGTGCCCCCTGTCACCGTCTAAATGAAAAGAGGGTTTGATTCATGACTGAAACAGAACGATTACAGCAGGCGTGGCACCTCTACGAAGAGACGCACCACCATCTCCCGTCGAGCGCACGTGAAGCCGTCGAATGGGCCGTTTCGGCTGGTCTGATAGCGCTCCCGGAAATCGACCCATACGACACGCTTGCTGGCAAGATGGCAAGCGCATTGAGGTCCGAGTACAAGACTGACCCAAGGGGCCGTCGATACCGTGTGAACCATGCGGTTCGTGTGACCAAGAGCGGCGTCCAGTACACGTTCTGGGCCGAACTGGGATTCGCCCCTCACGATCAGATGGAAAAAGCATTCGCCCAGCGCAGAGAGCAGATTGTGGGCGACTGTGTTCAGCTCAAGACCGACGTCGATGTTTACAACGAACAGAGCGGCAACGAGCAGATCCAGCTGGTTTTGGACTTCACCGAAGACGTCCTGGAGCGAGAGGCTATGCAGGACCTAGAGCAAGAATTGGCGGTAGCCTAACGGGACTTCTTCCATCGCGCCTGAGCGGCGATCCTGGCAATTTCGGAGCGCTGCTCAGGGCTCAATTGATCGGCACGGGACCTGCCGCCCTTTATGCCGCCAACTCGCCCACCCTCTACGTTGGCAGGATTCTTGTCCCCGTAGTCCGGCTTGTCCTCGACTTCGCCCGATGCGATGTCCACGATGAGCTTGGCTAGCTTGTTCGCGTCGGTTGGCCGTTTCTTGCGTGGGCCTTCTGGCATGTGCGCTCATTATCCCATGCGGGCTCAACGATGCCCAGCGGCGCCGGATTCAAACTGAGACACTACCCGACTTCCGGGCGGCTTCAGCCCTCGACGAAGACGCGCTTGAAGATCGTGTCGACGTGGCGCAACTGGTTCTCGAGCGAAAATGCGTGGTCGAAATCGGCGGGCTGCAAAACTCCGGCGATATCCGAGTCGGCCTGGGCTAGTGCACGGAAGTCGCCGTCCTCTTCCCAGGCCTTCATCGCGTTGCGCTGCACCCAGCGGTACGCCTGCTCGCGCAGCACGCCCTTCGAGGCCAACTCCAGCAGCAACTGGCCCGAGTAGACTAACCCGCCGCCGGACTCCAAGTTCTTGCGCATGCGCTCGGGGTAAACCAACAGCCGATCGATAAGATCCGTCGTCTTAGCGAGCAAATATTCGACCAGGATTGTCGAGTCGGGCAGAATCACGCGCTCGACGGAGGAGTGGGAAATGTCCCGCTCGTGCCAAAGAGCGACATTCTCAAAAGCCGCCTGCGCGTTCGAGCGCACCACTCGCGCCAGACCGCAAATCTGCTCCGAGGTGATCGGATTCTTCTTGTGGGGCATGGCGGAGCTGCCCTTCTGCGATTTCGAGAAGTACTCTTGCGCCTCGCGCACTTCGGTACGTTGCAGGTGCCGGACTTCGAGTGCGATCTTCTCGCAGGTCGCGGCGATCAGACCCAGGGTACAGACGTAATGCGCATGCCGGTCGCGCTGGATGACCTGCGACGAAATTGGCGCCGCGATGAGCCCCAGCCGTTCGCAAATTTTCTCTTCAGCCGCGGGGCTGATGTGCGCGAAGGTGCCCACGGCGCCGGAAATCTTGCCGACGCGGATCTGCTCGCGCGCCTCGGCGAATCTCGTCGCGTGACGGCTCACTTCGGCGTACCAGTTGGCCAGCTTCAGCCCAAAGGTCGTGGGCTCGGCATGAACGCCGTGGGTGCGGCCGACAATCACCGCATCCTTGAACTCCCAAGCGCGCCGCTTGAGCACTTCGCGGAATTTTTCGATGCCCTGGCTGATAGGCTCTGACGCTTGCCGGATCACCAACGCCTGCGCCGTATCGACAACATCGTTTGAGGTCAGCCCGTAATGCAGCCAACGGGAGTGTTCGGCTTGGCCAGCTGCGGCCATCTTTTCTGAGACTGCGGTGGTGAAGGCGATGACGTCGTGGCGGACTTCCGCCTCAATCTCGTTGATGCGATTGACGTCGAAGTCGGCGTACTTGCGCAGCGCTTGGGCGGCCTCAAGCGGCACCTCGCCCAATTCGGCCAACGCCTCCGAGGCTGCCAGCTCGACTTCCAGCCACTGACGAAAACGGTTCTCTTCCGACCAGATACGGCCCATCTCCGGGCGCGTGTAGCGATCAATCAAAACTCGAAGACCTCGCTTGGCTCATCCTGTTGAGCAACCAACAACCGCGTATCAATCGCGCCGCTGCGCTGTAAGGCGTCGCCGGCAAACATGCGGGCGACCTCTGGATGATTGTTGTTGCCGCTCAGATGAGCTAAGACCAGGATACGCGTCGCGCGGTCGAATCCGCTGGCGAGATACTCCGCTACCGCATCATTAGACAGATGTCCGACGCGGCTCATCACACGCTGCTTCACCACCCACGGGTACGGCCCGACCTTCAACATGTCCAGATCGTGGTTCGACTCCAGGATCAACATGTCAGCCCCACGGATGCGGTGCTTGATCGACTCGGTTAGGTAGCCCAAGTCCGTCGCGTGGGCGATCTTGAATCCGCCTGAACGGAAGCAGAACCCAATCGGGTCCACGGCGTCGTGCGGGATCGTGAATGTGTCGATCTCAAGGTCGCCGATGGTCAGGCGGGCGCCTGCCTGAAAGGTTTCCACCGCGGGCTGCACTTCTCCCCAGTCCAATGCTCCTGCCGTTCGTTCGGTGAGAAAAACAGGCGTGGGCTTCTTCTGCTTCTTGATGAGGGTCTGCAGGCCGCTGATGTGGTCCGAATGCTCATGCGAGATCAAGACCGCATCGATATCGGCCGCCGATTCGCCCACAGCGGCCATGCGTTTGCTCAGCTGCCGATAGCTAAAGCCGGCGTCGACCAGAACGCGCACCCGTTCCGTACAAACGAGCGCCGCATTGCCCTTGCTGCCGCTGCCGAGAATTGTGATGCGTAAACTCAATGTGCGCTAGCCGACCCCCAATACTCGCGGCGTTAATTCACGGGACGACAAGATAGAGTATACCCCTGGCGGCTCTGTTTCCTAGCATCGAATCGTGCGCTTCATGATCGTCAGTCGGCTCATTTGGCTGTAGATTCCTGAGTCCGGAAACTCCCCCTTGCACCCTTCGGCTTGCTCGTCGCTTCGCTAAAGTAGGACGGTGCAAGCTCCGTCGCCGCTGATCGATAGAGCCTCGCTCGAAAGGCTGGAACGGCTTTCGGTGCGCTGGAATCGTTCCTTCGCCGGATTGCTTGGCGGCCGCAATGTTTCCCGGCGCGCCGGCGTCGGCCATGAATTTCTAGATCACCGGAATTATCATCGCGGCGACGATTTGCGCTCCGTGAATTGGCGCGCTTATCTGCGTTTGGAACGTCTCTTCTTGAAGATGTTTCGCACAGAGCCGCGCACGCCGATTCGCATCCTGCTCGACGTGAGCGAATCCATGTCATGCGGCGGCGAATCGGGCGGCGAGCCGAAGTTCTCCTATGCCTGCCGTTTGGCGGCGGCGCTCTGCTACGTCGGCTTGGTGCGTCTGGAAACCATCGTCATTTATCCGTTCTCTGACCGGCTGTTTGAGAGCTTCCGGGCCCAAGGCGGAAGGCACCGCTATGCCCGAGCGGCCGACTTTCTTGAGCGTTTGAAAACGGGCGGAAAGTCCGACCTCGCCGCCGTCGTCCGCAGCTTCTCGATCGACGTCAGTGCACCGGGCCCGGCGATCGTTATTTCCGACTTCCTCGACGAAGGCGACGTGCCGGCGGCGTTACAACGCCTGGCCGCCGAAGGCCACGAGATTGCTCTAGCTCAACTCGTCGCGCCGGAGGATCGCTTGCCGCCGTGGGACGGCGAGCTCGAAATCGAAGATGCCGAGACGGGCCGACTGCTGCATGTCCAACTCAGTCGCGAGACTGCCGAAGCGTTCGCGGCGGACTTTGACGAGTATTCCGAGGCCATCGAGAGGGTGGCTTTGCGTCACGAAGGCCGTTACGTTCGCCTCGACACCGACGTATCTATTGAGGATGCGCTCTACAGTTCCCTAACTCGCGCCGGAGCTTTGTCCGCGCAATGAACCGATGGGATTGCTGAACCTGACGTTGACGCAATTTCTTGCCGTGCTGCTGCCCGTGGCCGCCGGCCTGGTCGCCCTCTATTTCTACGATCGTTCCCGCCGGCGCATTCGCGTCTCTTCGTTGCATTTCTGGGGACGCCGTTCGGCGGCGCCTGTCGCCCAACGGCAGCGCAAGATCCAACAGCCCTGGTCGCTGCTGCTGCAATTGTTGGCCGCGCTGTTCTTGCTGCTGGCGATCGCCGATTTCCGCTGGGGCCTGGGCGACGCGCCCCGCCATCATGCCATCGTCCTCGACGGCTCGGCGGCCATGCTCTACCGCAGCGCCGGCGGCGCAACGGCGATGGACCGAGCCCGGCAAGCCGCGCTGGCCTATCTTGATACCCTACCCGCCGACGACCCGGTCGCTTTGATCCGCGCCGACGCTTCGCCCTCTGTCGTGGTTGGCTTCACGGACGATCGCACGCGGTTGCGCCAAGCTATTGAGAACTTCAACGCGGGTTGGACCGCCCTGCGCCTCGATGCCGCGCTGGAGCTGGCCCGCACCTCACTATTTCTGGCCATCGGCGCGCCCGCTAACGGGCCCCCTCCCGAAGCCCTAGGTGAGACGACATATATTGGCGCGGGGCGGCTGGAGCCCGGCTCCGAGCCAGCCAGCCTGCCGTCCTTCTTGCGCTACATCCCGACGGCAGAGCCGGGAGAGGACATCGGCATCGGCCGTTTCGCCGCCGCCCGTAGGCCCGATCAACCGGGTTCTTGGCAAGTATCCCTGGAGGTCCTGAACGATTCCGACAGCGCCCGAACGGCTACTGCGACCGTCGACTTTAGCGGGCGCCGGCTGGGCGAGCGCACTGTGCAGCTCGCCCCGCGCGATTCTTCTGTTGTCGACTTCCGCGTCCGGACCACGGGTCCAGGGACGCTCGCCGCCGCCATCGAAAGTGAAGACTCCTTGCCGAACAACAACCAAGTCACGCTCGACCTGCCCGCCGCCGCGCAATTGGCGACCGCGTTTATTACCTCGCGACCCGCGGCCTGGCAGGCGCTTGTCGGCGCGAATCCGTCGATCGCACTCACGGAATCGAACGCGGCGCTGACTATCGTTGATCGCTCTTCGGGCGCCGCCGACGCCCAAGTTTGGATCGACCCTTCGCCGGGCGACTCTCCGGTCGAGATCGTCGAGCGCATTAGCCGTCCGCGGATCACCGCCTGGGCAGCCGGACACCCGGTCACGCAAGGCTTGCGAGAGACCGATGTGCAACTGTCAGCCGCCTCGGTGCTCGCGCCCGGGCCGAACGATGTTGTGCTCGTCGAATCGTCCGAAGGTCCGATTGCCGTCGCTCGTGTTCGCGACAACCGTCGGCAAGTGATCCTCGGCTTTGATCTGCTCGATCCGGCCGCGGCGGGCCGCCTAACCGGACCGCTGCTGTTCGCCAACATCGTCAGTTGGTTTGCACCTGAGACGTTTCAATCGGTCGAAGTCGAAGCGCGCCCGCCCGGCGTTTTCGAGCTGCCCATCGGCTCTTACGCCGACTCGCAGGTCGCAGTCGAAGCTTCCAACGGGCCAATGCCGGTATGGTTGCGCCACGGGGACGACCTACGGCTCTTTAGTTCTTCACGCGGCCTCGTCCGCGTGCGTACGCCTTCGCAAGACTCGCGCGTCTCGATGACTCTGCCCGCTCCAGGCCGCGCTACCTGGGAACCGGCGGCGACCGTCCGCCGCGGCATTCCCAATTCCGGCTCGATTTCGGGCGTCGTCTTCTGGCCCTGGATGGCTCTGCTGGCCATTGCCTTGCTCTTCGTCGACTGGCGCCTGTTCGGCGATCCGGCGCGTCTGACGGCAACTGCTGCCGGGGAGGCGCGCCCTTGACCGTCGCCAATAATTGGCTGCTCGTGTTGGCGCTCGCGCCCCTGGCTTGGGCTGCATGGGAGTGGCGTTCCTCCCGCCGGCGGATCGCCTTATTGGTCAAGGCAATCTCTTTCGCCGTCATTCTGCTGGCCCTAGCCGAACCGCGTTGGCAATCGTTTGAGCAACGCTCGGGCATTGCGGTGCTGGTCGACGCTTCGGCCAGCATCCCCGCCGCCCAGCGTGCCATCGCACAGCAGTTTGCCGATCGCGTCCATTCCGCCGCCGCCGATTCGGTCGTGCGCGCCATCGAGTTCGACTCCGGCGTCCGCCGTGCGGGCGCTTCGCCTGATGCGGCCGCTCGCGCATCTGGCACGGATCTCGAACTCGCGATCCAAGGCGCCCTCTCGGCGTTGCCGCCCGACCGCGCCCCGCGCATCGCGTTGCTGTCGGACGGTCTTGAGAATCTCGGCGTTGTCGAACGCGCGGTCGAACAGGCCCGCCAACGGGGGGTGCCGATCGATACGATCTCCCTGCCCGGACGCGCCACGCCGCAACTGCAATTGCTGGCCGCCGATGCACCCGCCCAGGTGTACTCGGGCGAACAATTCCCCATTGATTTAGCCATCGAAAGTCCTGCGGAGGCGGACGTTGACATTCGGCTCGAAGCCGACGGCGTCTCCATCGGATCTTCGCGCGGACATCTCAACCCTGGCAGGAACTACCTGCGCGCCCAAGCTCGGCTGCGCACTAACGGCTCCGTACTCGTCAGCGGCGTCATCGACGGCGGCCAGGCAGGCGATCTCGCCTTCGCCCGCGCCGTACGCATGGCTCAGCCGCGCGCCCTGGTCATCACGGACGCCGCCAGCGGCGGCCATCTCGAAAGCGTTCTTGAAGCATCTGGATTTGCGATCGACTTCCGCCGCCGAGACAACGCTCCGCTCGGCGAAAGCTACGACCTAGTCATCGCCGACAATCAGGACTTCGAACAGTGGCCAGCGGATTTTAAGAGCGAACTTGAAGCCTTTGTGGCTTCCGGCGGCGGATTCCTGCTCATCGCCGGCGAGCAAAACCGTTACGTCAAACACATTGCCGGCGCTAACGATCCGCTCGAACGCATGTTACCGGCCAATCTCTCACCGCCGCGGACGCCCGAAAGCACGGTAGTCGTGCTGGTGCTCGATAAGTCTTCCTCCATGGAAGGCCGCAAGATGGACCTGGCGCGCCAATCGGCCATGGGCGTCGTGGACAACCTGCGCGAGGTCGACCAAGTCGGCGTGCTGGTTTTCGACAATACCTTCGAGTGGGCCATCCCGGTGCGCACGAACGACGACCCTGGACGCCTCAAACAACTCATCGCCGGCGTCATCGCTGACGGCGGAACACAAATCGCTCCCGCCCTCAAGGAGTCCTACCAGCAGATCCTGCCGCGCGAGGCCGTGTACCGCCACATTCTGCTGCTCACCGACGGTATCTCGGAGGAAGGCGATAGCCTGCAGATAGCCAAGCAAGCCGTCGAAGAGAAGGTCACGATCTCGACCATCGGCCTAGGGCGCGACGTCAATCGCTCCTACCTGGAGCGCATCGCCCAAACCGCCCTAGGACGCTTCTATGCCGTTCTCGACGTCTCCCAACTCGCCGAAGTCGTGTTGCGCGACGTCCTCGAACACACCGGCTCATCGCTCTCCGAACAAGAGTTCCGTCCGCTTGTGTTGCAAGAGGCCGACGTGCTCGACGGCGTTTCGCTCGATTCCGCCGGCCCGTTGCTCGGCCGCGTTCGCTTTGAAAGCAAACCCTCCGCCGAGACCATCCTGGCCGTGGACGATGCGGAGCGCGAACCCTTGCTGGTGCGCTGGCAGTACGGCGTCGGCCGCGCTGCTGTGTTCACCTCCGACGCCCGTGACCGCTGGGCTTCCAATTGGACAACTTGGAACGGCTTCGACCGCTTCTGGGGCAACATCGCCCGCGACCTTCTGCCGCGCACGCCGCGCGAGCAGGTCGACGTTCACTTCGAGCGAGCCTCGCGTGAATTGGTAGCCGTGTATCACCCTCCCGCCGAAGCGGCCGGCGAGTTGCCGCTGATGTTGATCTCTGGGCCCAACGGCTTCCGGGCGACAGCGCGAGTGGAACGGGTGTCGGCCGGCGTCTACGAATGCCGCGCTGCCATCGGCGACCGTTTCGGCATGTTCCGCATACGCTCGGCTCAACCGGTCGACGGCTTTCCCGAGTCCGCTCTCTACCGCCAAAACGAAGAGCTGACCACTTGGGGATCCGACCCCGATTTGCTGCGGCGCATCGCAACATCCACCGGCGGCCTGTTTAACCCCGAGCCCGAGCAGACCGCCGAAGCCAATCCGCCCGCCGTGCGCACCCAATTCGATCTTTGGCCTTGGCTGCTTTTGCTGGGACTCATTCTCAACCTCACCGAGGTCGCCGGCCGCAAAGGCTGGCTGCCCTGGCTTAGCCGCTGGCTCTAAGTTCGCGACGGCGTCCGCAGGCCCGCGAGCATAATCTGCGAGTGTAATCGCGACAGATCCTCAAGCGTCGCTGCCGAACCGCCGCTCTCTGTGAGCCGGCCAGCCATCCCTAACGTCGCGATACCGTGTACCGTCGCCCACAGCAGACGCGCCAACCGCAAGGGTTCCTGATTAGAGTCAATGCGACGCGCCGTCTGTTCTTGCACGACCGCATCGAGCAACACCTCAAAGGCCGCTCTTCCTTCCTGATTCAACTCCGGGTAGCGGTCCGGCGTCTCAAACGTATCGCCAAACATCGTCTTGTAGTGCGCCTCGTTGGCCAGGGCAAATCGCAGGTAGGCCACGCCCATTTCTTCGATTGGTTCCGCGCCCCGCTTCCGAGCTCCGTCGCGGGCCGTTTCCAACGCCCGGCGAAACCTCCGAAACCCTTCCAGCGAGACCCGAGCCAGTAGAGCAGACTTGTCCTCGAAGTGGCGGTAGATCGCCGTTCTCGACACGCCTAGCTGCGTGCCGATGTCGCGCAGCGTCAAGGCGTCAACGCCGCGCTTGGCGATCGTGCGGATCGCCGCATCAACCAGCGCCTGCTCCAGGTCCGGGTGATGGTATGAGCCCTCTGGTTTCTTGCGAATCTTGACCGCCATGCCGCCAGCATAGAGAAAAAATGTTGACACTGTCAACACTGCGAGTTACAGTGTTGACGGTGACAACATGCAAGTGCTTAAATCTCTTTGGGAAACAAACAAGCCCTTGACGGCGACGGGACTCTTGATGGTTCCGGTCCTCGTCTTCGCGCTGGCCGGGCTCTTGTTCGACCCGCGCATCATCACCGGCTCTCCGGCCTGGCTCAAGCCGGCCAAGTTCGCCGTTTCGATCCTCATTTACACGTTCACGTTGGCGTGGATCTTCCGCTATCTGCCGCAGTGGCCGCGCCTGCGCGCCTGGACGGGATGGACGACCGCCGTGGTCATGGTGATCGAGATCGCCTGCATCTCGCTGCAGGCAGCTCGCGGCACATCAAGCCACTTCAACGTGTCCACCCCTCTCGACACGACGATTTTCGCCGTCATGGGCACAGCCATTCTGATTGCCTGGGCGGCGTCCATCGCCATCGCAGTAGCGCTCTTCCGGCAGAAGTTCAACGATCCTGTGATGGGTTGGGCGATCCGTATCGGCGTCCTCATCACGATCCTCGGCGCCGCAACCGGCGCAGTGATGACCCGCCCGACAGGCGAGCAGCTAGCGGAGGCGCGCCTGACGCATCAGATGACCGTCTCAGGCGCTCACACTGTCGGGGGGCCGGACGGCGGCCCTGGTCTTCCTGGCACAGGATGGAGCCGCGAACATGGCGATCTGCGCGTCCCGCACTTCTTTGGGCTGCACGCCATGCAGATCCTTCCACTGCTCGCTTGGGTGTGGAAACCCAAGCGTGTAGGCGCGATCATCACCGCCGGCGCTGCCTACGCCACGTTCTTCCTGATGTCCCTGGTGCAAGCGCTGACTGGGAATCCGCTCCTGGGAGGTTTCGCATGAGCGTCGAACACGTCTTCTCGCTCTGCAGTTCCATCGCGATGGCCGGTTGGGCTGTACTGATCTTCGCGCCTGGCCGCCGCTGGGCGTCTCTGCTGGCGGGTCGGGTGATCCCTCTCGTGCTGTCGGGCGTTTATCTGCTAGCACTGGCGCCGAACTGGGCAGGAGCCGAGGGCGGCTTCGGGTCGCTCGCGGAAGTCGCCGCCCTTTTCGGAGAACCCTGGCTGTTGCTCGCCGGCTGGATCCACTACTTGGCCTTCGACCTGTTTATCGGCGCCTGGGAGGTCAGCGACGCAGCCGCCCGCAACGTCTCCCACTGGCTGCTGATCCCGTGCCTGCTCTTGACCTTCCTATTCGGACCAATGGGCCTGCTGGCCTACTTCGCTCTGCGCTCAACGGCGCGACGCGCGGCTTGAGTTAGGCCCAAATCAACTTGACAATCAGCCGCCGCCGTGATCTCCTGCTGACGGCGGCGATTTCTGCCCCGTCCGTCGCCGAGGAAGGAAACATGAGCATCCCCAAGCCGTCTCGCCGCGCCTTGCTGATCGGATCCGCGTCCGCTTGGTTAGCGGCCCACTACACCGATATTCTCTCCGCACAGGAGCACGTCCAAGCTGCCGGCGATGGCCGCGGCTTTGCCTTCTTTACGCCCGAGCAGGCGGCGGAGGTCGAAGCGATGGCCGCTCAGATTATTCCGACCGATTCCACGCCTGGCGCGCGGGAAGCCCACGTCATCCAGTTCATCGATCGCGCGCTCGTCACATTCGACAGTGAGAACCAGTCTGCCTACACCGAGGGATTAAAGGAACTCTCCGCTCAAACCGCGAAGCGCTTCTCGGGCCAATCCAAGTTCTCGGCGCTCACTAGCGCTCAGCAAATCGAGTTGCTCACCGCCATCGAAGAGACGCCTTTCTTCAACCTCGTGCGGACGCACACGATCACGGGCTTCTTTGCCAACCCCGTTCACGGCGGTAACCACGACAAGATCGGTTGGAAGCTAGTCGGCTACGACGATTCGCTCGACCACACCCCGCCTTTTGGCTACTACGACGCTTTACCTGAATCGCAGCGCTAGACCGGAGACGACGTCATGCAGACCTACACGCCAAATACCGAAGTGGATTTCATCGTCATCGGCTCGGGAGCCGCCGGCGGCATCATGGCCAAGGAGCTCTCCGTCGCCGGTTTCTCCGTCGTCGTGCTTGAGCAAGGCGGCTGGGGCAAGTACGGGCACGAGCAGGACTACACCAAGGACGAACTGCTTAACGACCACCCGACGCCTGAGGACCGCCTCATGAGCGATCGCACGCTGCAACCCAACACTTTCCGCCGGACCGATAAGGAGAAAGCTAAGCCCGGCAACCACGGCTACGGTTGCGTCGTCGGCGGCGGCACGGTCACCTACGGCGGCAGCAGTTGGCGCCATCTGCCTTACGAGTTCAACGAAGCCAGCCACGTCGGCGCCATCGCCGGCACCGGCTTGGCCGATTGGCCGATTTCGTATGACGAAATTGAGCCCTACTACACGAAAGCCGAGTGGGAGATGGGCATCTCCGGCCAACGCATCGACTCGCCCTTCCTGGCGCCGATGTCCAAAGACTATCCTGTGCCCCCGGTACCCGAGAAATCGTCCGGCGCGTTGTTCAAGATTGCCGCCAAGAAGCTCGGCCTCACCGTCGTGCCCGGACCGCTGGCGATCATTACCCGCGCCTACATGGGCCGGCCCGGCTGCACCAATTGCGGCGCCTGTTCGGGCTACGGTTGCCACGTTCGCGCGCGCTCCAGCTCCGCCGTCACCATGTTGCCCATCGCCGTCGCGACTGGCAAATGCGAGATTCGCCCCTTTAGCTACGTCCGCGAAATCACGGTCGACAACCGCGGACGGGCAACCGGCGCCACCTACTTCGACAAGGACAAGCGCGAGGTCACGCAGAGAGCCAAGGCCGTCATCCTCTCGGCGAACGCTTCTGAGTCGGCGCGCTTGTTGTTGCTGTCCAAGTCCAACCGCTTTCCCGACGGCTTGGCCAACTCCAGCGGCGTCGTCGGCCGGTATCTGATGACAGGCAACGGCGCCAGCGCCACCGGCCTGCTGGAACATCCGCTGAACGACTATAAGGGCGTCGTGTCGGGGACCGGCATCGTCGACTACGTACCGTCCGATCCGAAGCGCGGATTCTACGGCGGCGGCCGCATGACGTCGCGCGGATTCGACGACCCCATCAGTTACGGCCTGCGCGGGCTCATGCCGGGCTCGCCGCGTTGGGGCGCCGGATACAAGCAGGCCCTACGCGAACAAGCGCAACACAAGATTGCCGTTTCTTGTTTCGTCACTCAGTTGCCTCTTGAGACCAACCGCGTCGATCTCGACCCTGACGTCAAGGATGCCTGGGGACTTCCGGCGATGCGCCTGACCATTCAGAGCCATCCCGACGACATGAAGAACGCGGAATTCTTCCGTCAAAAGTCCATCGAAGTCCTCGAAGCAGCCGGCGCCAAGAACATCGTGGCGCCGCCCGTCCGCGACAGCACCGGCGGGGCGCACAATCGCGGTACTTGCCGCATGGGTAATGATCCGAAGACCTCGGTCGTCAACAAATTCCACCGCGCCCACGACGTACCTAACTTATTCGTGGTCGACGGCAGCAACCTGGTCACCGGCGGACGTAACCACCCGACCATGACCGTCCAAGCCCTAGCCTTTCGCGCCGCTGACCATCTGATCAACGCGGCCAAGAAGGGCGACGTTTCGAGCAGCGGCGAATAGGAGACGTCTCAAGAGTCTCGGACTTCATCCGCACAATCTGCCACGCACACACGAGCCTTAGTCGGCGCGTGTGTGCGTGAAAAGCCCGACGAATTAATTGCGCGGTCGGATGCGCCTGACCATTCCCGCCCAAAAAGGGAATGCTCCGTGTGAGCAACCGACTCCTCGGAGCGGGTACTTGTCTGGCCGACGTGTGGCGCAGCATAATCCCGAGGCAGATACGGGAAATCCCCTACAGAACACACCGGCTCGGCGCGCTATACCTCGAACCAAGGTCCTGTCCCCTCGCCGATGAAATACGACAACCCGATTCGCCTGTCCCTCGGGCTGCTGTGTTCAGCCTGCTTCACCGCATTGCTGTGGAGCCAAATGGACCGGGCATTCAGCGGCGCAAACGACTTCATGCAACTCTATGTCGGGGCGTTGGAAGCTGGCGGGTCGGCGCTGTACGATCCTGAGGCCTCGTACAGCTTTCAACAGGAGCAGTTCGGCTCGGTGGCCGAGGCGATCGTTTATGTTCGCCCGGCTTATTACGCGCTGCTGCTCAAGCCGCTCACCTGGCTCGGCTCTTATGCCGCCGCACACGCAGCCTATACTGTGCTGCGGCTGCTGGCGGTTATCGGATTTGTATGGTTGTGGCCCAAGCAAGGCCGCTGGGACGCGGTGATGTTCGTACTCATGTCGTTGCCCCTGTATGTCGGCCTGATGAACGGCCAAGACACGGTGTTCTTGCTGCCGTTGATTGCCTGGGCATTACGCAGCGCCCAGCAGGGCAAAGATTTCGAAGCCGGGTTGGCGTTGAGTCTTTGTGCGATTAAGCCGCATCTGTTGGTCCTGGTTCCGGTCGCGCTGGCGGCGCAGCGTCGTTGGGGCATTCTGAAAGGAGGCTTGGCGGGCGGCGCGGCGTTATTCGTGCTGTCCTGCGTTGCAGGCGGAATGGGCTGGGTGGAATCGTTTATCGCTGTGTTGGGCAACGATGCCATCAACCCGGACCTGCAAGCAATGCCGAACCTCGCTGGTCTGCTGGAGGGAGTGCCGCACCCGGATCTCTGGATCGGTGTGGGCGCCGTCGGCGCCGTGGCTGCCGTCGCAGCGACCGCTCGTTACGGATCGTTTGCCGCAGGTATTGCGGCGGCTACGGTCGGCAGTTTGCTCATCACGGGACACGCCTATATATCGGACGTGGTGGTGCTGCTGCCCGGATTGTTAGCCGTTGCGCAAGATCCCATCGGATCGTCTGCCGGGAAGTTCTTCGCCTTCGTCTGGCTGGGGCCGATCTTGCCGTTGCTGCTGTTGATGGGCAGACCCGCCTCGTACACGCCGCAAGCGCTCTTGCCGCTGACGCTGCTGGCGCTCGCTGTTGCGGTCTATCGCCGCGGCCTGGCGAGCGAGTCCCAACTCACGCTAGCCGGCTCGCGATAGAAAAGCCCCCGAGACGCCGCGTCGCGGGGGCGGAGAGTTTTCTAGTGCGGCATGCGTTACTGCGTCTTGGCCACAATGCAGCTGAAGTCGCCGGAGTCGCAGGCCAGAGCGCCGGCGCCCTGAGCGTAGGAGCCCATCGCCCAGTCTTCGCCGACCTCTTCGATCGTAACCGTGCCGACGGTTTCTTCCACGCGGCGAATCACTTCACCGGTTGTGGGGTGTTTGATTTCGCGAACGACCTTGTTGATCGCGAAAACTCTTCCGGGCTTAATTCCCTGATTCGATCCCACGGTCAGCGTAACCAGACCGCCGGCGAAGTCGGCGACAAGACCCTCGACGACATGCTCGGTGATCTGAATCTTCGTCGCCTGCTCGTCAAGACCCGTAGCGACCTGGGTTACAGCCGCCAGTGTGGCTTCGCCGATGATCGTTTCCGCGAAATTGCTGGAACCCATGCTGACGCCGCCAGCGGCGCCCGTTCCGCCCCCGCGGCCTCCGCCGCCGATGGACGTGCTTTTGCGGGTCGCCTCGCCGTTGCCAGTGACGACAGCAAGAATCTCGGCCGTATTGACGTCGATCACCCGGGTGGTCACTGCCACGACTGCATTGGCCTCGTTGCGCCCGAAGCCGCCGAAACCAGCGCGGCGTCCAAAACCTCCGAAGGCGCCGCCGCCGACCTTCGTGTTGTTGTCGTCGCGGCCGAACTTGGTGATGCTGCCGACGATAATCGCGTCGACGCCCAGCAGCTTGCCGATCTTCGCGGCGCTGGCAGAGTCGAAGCGATCGGAGTTGGAGTCGTTCTGCTCCTGCAGGATGCGATCGAGCATGGCGCGCTCGATGACGGAATACTTGCCGCCGTTCACCAGCTTCTCGACCGTGAGGTCGCGAATGCCCTTGCCAATGTCTTCGTTGGTTCCGAACCAAGCCGCGACAGCGGTTTGGACGGTACCGTATTCAAAATCCATAACGGCAACGCGCGGCTTCGTTTGCTGAGCATACGCCGCGCCGCACAGAAGAAGAGTCAGTAGAAAGCTACACAATCGGTTGGTCATCTCAATCTCCGGCGCCGCGGTTCTGCCGGCCAAAGCGGCGCGTCATCCCACTATCGGCTGAAAGTCGTCAGAAGAACAACGGGCTCCTTTCCAGGAAATTCTGAGACATTCCAGGCGCCGTGTCCAGTCTCTTGTGAATCCCGCCTCAGCTAGAGGTGCAGAATCTCATCCTTGCGGGTAAACCATCGTCACAGGATCGGGTAAGGGGATCATTTCGATCTTCTTGTCGGCGTCCAAGGACTGGAAGCTGAACTCCGGCTCGTCCGGATTCCCGGCCTTGACGGCATCCGTGGCGCCGACTGCCAAGATCACCGCCTGCTCGGGCTTCAGATACTTCTGGGCGACACGCTGGACTTCGTCGACGGTGACGTCGGCGATGCGATCGCGATAGTTTTGCCAGTAGCCATCCTCCCGGCCCGTGTATTCGTCGGCGGCGAAGGTGCCGGCGACTTGACCGGCAGTGGCGAAGAAGCGCGGGAAGATCTCAATGTTGTAGTTCTGCGACAGTTCGAGTTCCTCCGCTGAGATCTTCTCTTCGCGAATTCGGCGCATCTCTTCCAGAACAATCGTCGCGGCCTGCGCGCAACGCCCGTTTTCAGACTGAAACGCGGCCGTGAACAGGCCCGGATAGTACGTCCCCGGCGAGAAGTCGGAACTGGCCGAGTAAGCTAGGCCTTCGTCGGAACGAACGCGGGACATGATCCTTGAGACGAACGAACCGCCGCCCAGGATGTAATTCATCACGCTGACGGCAATGTGGTCAGGATTACTCCGGGCAATGCCGGGATGACCGATGCGTACTTGAGCCTGGTTCAGGTTCTCGTCGACTTTGTCCACCATATAGACGCCCGGCCGGGGCTGATGCGTAGGCGCCGGAATTTCCGGCGCGGGGCCGAGCTTGGGCCATTCATTGGACGTCAAGTACTCAGACAGCTTGTCAACCATGGCATCGGTTTCAAAGTCGCCCGAGACGGCGAAGATAAACCGCGCCGGACCGAAGTTTTGAGCGTGAAACTCCGCCATGCGTTCCGAAGTGACGCGGCGGACGGTGTCGCCAGTCGATTGCCGGGTAGTGAAATGCCGCCCGCGCATGAGCCGTGCGTACTCGCGGCCGACGATGCCGGCGGTGCTGTCATTACGGCGCGCCAAGCCCTGCAGGGTTTGAGCGATGGATATCTCCAGCCGCTGCGGATCGAATGCCGGATGCTGGAGCATATCGAAGAACATCTCCAGGGACCGGTCGAGGTTTGCCTTGAGACAGTTGACGCCTGCCGAACCGGAGGTGGCGCCGACACTGCAGCCGATCTCGCTGGCCAAGAAAGCCGCCTCTTCATCGAACTCGTTGGCGGACAATGTCTTCGTCCCGCCGGCGCGCATTTGCGAACCGGTGAATGCCGCCACGTCGATGTCTTCATCGGAGGCGAGATACTCTCCCGTACGAATCGAGAGGGATACGTCTACCAGCGGGAACTGGTGATCTTCCACAAGGTAGGCGATCGCGCCGCCGGGAAGTTCGCGACGGTATTGGGCGGCGTCGGGCGGTTGAAACTCAATCGGCTCAAAGTGCAGAAGCGAGGGATGCTCCACAATTTGAGCCCGGCCGAGACAGGGAAAAGCCAGTGCGGCGCCCGCGGCCGCCTTCATCCAATCGCGTCGTTTCATTGAGCTTCTCCCTCGCTCACGGCGGCAGCCGGATCGAAGTCCTTGGGGTAGTACAAAGCCACGTTGCTGTTCTCACGCGTGAAATACTTGCGCGCAACGCGCTGAACGTCCTCGGCGGTAACCGCTTGAATGCGTTCCGAAAAACGGTTGATGTTCTGCCACTCGCCTAGCGCTTCATACTGCAAGAGCTGAATCATCAGGCCGTTCTTCGACTCCAACCGGCGGAAATCTTCGGCCAGCTCTTGGTTCTTGATCTTTTGTAGCTCGCGATCGCTCACCAACTCGTTCTTGAGAATCTCCATTTCGGCGTAAAGGCCTTGTTCCAACTCCAGCAGTTTGGCTGGATCGCGGGCAACGCCCACAAGTTCGAACATACCGTCGTACTTGAGCCCATTGACGCCTCCGCCTGCCTGCACGGCGAGTTGCTTGTCGAGCACCAGGGACTTGAAGAAGCGTCCCGTGCGACCGTTGAGAATGCTGCCCAGCACAAGCAAGGGCGGTTCATCGACGTGGGCGTCGGGTACGGTGTGGTAGCGGACTCTCACCGTGGGCCTGGTCTCGGCGTAGGCGATCAAGCGCTTCTCGGCGAGTTGCTTGATCTCGCGGGTGCGCATCGGCGGGGGCGGCTTTTCGCCTCGCTTCAAGCGGGTCAGATACTTATCGGCCAGCGCCTTGGCGGCGTCGGGTTGAAAGTCGCCGACCAACACCATGGTCAAGTTATTGGGGGCGTAGTAGATGTCGAAAAATTCGAGCGCTTCTTCCCGCGTGATGTTCTCGACGTCGTTGGGCCAGCCGATCACCGGCCAAGAATACGGTGACGCCATCCAAAACATGGCCTCGAATTGCTCGTTAATCTTGCCCGTGGGCGTGGAGTCAGTGCGCAGGCGGCGCTCCTCGCGGACTACGTCCCGCTCAGCGTAAAACTCGCGGAAAACAGGATTGGCCAGCCGGTCCGACTCCATCCAGAACCACAATTCCAGCTTGTTGGAAGGAACGTTGACGAAATAGGCGGTCATGTCGTTGCTAGTGAAGGCGTTCATGCCCGAGCCGCCGGCCGCAGTGTAGATGCGGGTGAACTCATCCTTGACCAGCAGCTCGCTCTGCTGCTTGAGCAGGCTGTCGAACTGCGCCAGCAATTCCTTATGTCGTTCGCTGCGGGCCGCCGGCGCGGTCGGATCGGCGATCGCGCCGACCCGAAAGGCTTCGGTGAGCTTCGCTTCCTCTGCGCGGATTTGCTGCTTCACGTCATCGAGCTTGGCGATGATTTCGAGATCGCGATTGATATCCGTCGTGCCGATAGTGTGAGTGCCCTTGAACATCATGTGTTCGAAAAGGTGCGCCACACCGGTGATGCCTGGCCGTTCGTTCACCGAGCCGACGCGGGCCACCCAGCCGCAGGCGATGTTGGGATCGCCCTCGCGCGGCACAAGCAGCAGACGCATCCCGTTCTCGAGGGTGTACTCCTGAACTTGAACCTCTTGGGCGGGAAGCAGTCCGATAGAGCCGAGCAGAAGCAGCAAGACGAATAGTCGAGTTTTCATGGCTTGTGTTGATTATGACGGCAACCGACGGAAATGGTCACCGACTAATCCCCTAGAGGCTCAATACCGGGCAATGCGAGGAGCGAATCAGATCGTAGGCGTCACTGTGGAAACTGTCGCCGGCTCCGCGGCCGATAACCAACAAGTCTAGTTTCCTCTCGACAACGAGTTCTGCGGCCTTGGCCATGAGATCTCCGGATTCCACGACGGATGTCGCCTCGACGTTGACTCGTTCCATCAACTCATGCAACCGGCGGCGGGCCGAGCGCTTGACCATGACGGCGAAGTCGGTTCCAGTCTCTTCGTCTACAGGGAACGGAGGCGTGATGTGGATCACGGTCAAGTCGGCGCTATAAGCGCGCGCAAAATCGAAGGCGCCTTGCAGTACTTGTTCGCTGCCTTCGCGAAGGCCAAGCAGACAACCGACGCGGTAGTAGGGGAAGCAGGCGTCCGGCGTCTCCTCCGCATGGGCTCCGGTCAGAACCGGGCAAGTCACGTCGTGG
>CAZYOX010000035.1:0-19032 GCA_964649285.1 uncultured Bryobacterales bacterium
GCATTTCTCCAAGCAGACTTCATGGGAGCGGTTTCGCTGATTGTAATGGCGGCGGGGCGCTCCTGCTTGGCGCGTTCCTCCAGTTCTGGGTCCCTATACTGTAGAGCGATGCTTCGGCTTGCTTGTTTTTTGCTGTTGGCGATCGCTTGCTCGGCCATTGAGCGGGAGCCGTTGGAGGTTTTTCGTGACCGTCGGGAGCGGCTGGCGGCCGAAAAACAAGACGGAGTGATCATACTGCTGGGGTTGGAGGAGGCCGAGGGACGTCCGGGGCCAAGCCGCTTTCGGCAGCAGAACGAGTTCTACTACCTGACGGGTTGGAATGAGCCGGGAGCGGCAGCCTTGCTGTTGCCTGGACGAGAGGGCAGCGACTATCGGGAGATATTTTTTCTGCCGGAACGCGATGCGCCTAGCGAAATCTGGCGAGGTGAACGACTGGCCTACAACTCGAAGCAGGCCTCGCGGTTAACCGGCTTCGAGGATGTGCGCAGCCGCGAGGACTTCGAGAAGGTTCTCA
This sequence comes from uncultured Bryobacterales bacterium, assembly GCA_964649285.1. Taxonomy (GTDB): domain Bacteria; phylum Acidobacteriota; class Terriglobia; order Bryobacterales; family UBA6623; genus CAMPKL01. Next base: position 515 of record CAZYOX010000035.1, read on the forward strand.
CCAACGAACTGCGGTCGTATGCGACAGCTTATGGCGTGACCTCATTGCCGGCCGACAGTTACGCTGATTTGTCGCAGGTCAAGTTGGCTGAGCGGCTGAATGAGGCTGCGGGAATTCCGGTTCAGGATTTGCGCGAGACGATTGAACGGATGCGGCTGATCAAGACCGCCGGGGAGATCGCGCTAATCGAGAAGGCGGTGGGCTGTTCCGTGGACGCGCACATTGCCGCCATGCGCAATTTGCAAGCGGCGAAGCGCGAATTTCACATCCAAGCGAAGATGACCGAAGCCCTGCTGGCCTGCGGTTGCGAGCGGAACGCTTACGCGCCCATTGTGGCGGCCGGAGACAACAACGTGGTGTTGCACTACACCGAGAACGATGCGGAAGTTGCAGCGGGCGACTTGGCGCTGCTTGATGTGGGCGGCGAATTCAGTTTTTACGCGGCTGACCTGACGCGCACGCTGCCGGTTTCAGGCCGATTCAGCGAGCGTCAACGGGAAGTTTATGACTTGGTTCGGAAGGCGCAAAAGGCGGTGATCGCCGCGGTGAAGCCAGGCATGACCCTATCGGGCACGGGCCCCAATAGCCTCACGCAAATCGCGCGCAACGTATTCGAAGAGGCGCAGCGGGGACTTTCGCGAAGGTTCACGCACGGCGTCGGACATCACATTGGCCTGGCTGTACACGATGCCGGCGACATGTTCGAGCCGTTGCGGGCTGGAATGGTGATTACGGTGGAACCTGGGCTCTATCTGCCGGATGAAGGTTTTGGCGTGCGTATCGAGGACATGGTGCTGGTGACCGAAGACGGCGGGCGCGTCCTCAGCGCTATGTTGCCTGCCGATGCCTCCGAGGTGGAGCGGCTGATCAACGGGGAATAGCCTACCGAGAGGAACTTGCCGCCTCGGCCGGCAACTCGGGCTGTTCGCGATCGAGAATCAGCAACGTATCCTTGAGGGCCTGCCCAAAGGCCTTCGCTTGGTTGATGTCGAACTCGTGAATCTGGTGATTGCTTAAGCCGGCGCTAACGGCATCGCGCCAAGGGTAGGCGCGCGGGTTGCGGTTGTAAATGAAGTAGAAGATCGGCGCCGAAGTGATAGCCTCGGGCGACATGACGGCGCTTTCGGGCGAGCGGTCGAAAACAAGCTTGGGACCGATGAAGATGACGGCGTCCGGGTCATCGTCGCCCTTGGTCAGATGCTCCTCAAAGAGTTGGCGGATGAAGCGCCGGCCGCTTTCTTTATCTTGTAGGTTTTCGATGTCTACGGAACCGCCTTCGATGTTGCCGTAGGCGTCGCCGAGGGCGGGGAAGTCGATGCGCGCGGCGCGATCTTGTTCGAAGAAAACCTGCTCCAACTGCGACTGATAAGCGACGACGCTGAAGAGGCCGAACTGAGGCTCTCTGCTGATCGCGCGCACCATCGATACGACGCTGCTGAGGTCATAGGTGTTCAAACGGGGCATGGCCGCATTTGGCGGGGTGAAATTGATCATCAGCTTTACGTGCCGTAGGGCGCCGCGAGGACGCATGACGGGCGGCTCCTCGGCGAATACTTCGTCGCTGAATGGAGTGACTAGGCTTTCGCTAGGATTGGTCGCTAATTTCTCGAATCCCTCGACCGTTTCGGCAGCGATTTCCCAACTGGAGGCGCACACCTGCTCCAACCGGTCGCGCATCAGCCAATTGACCTTGTACCTGCCGGGCCCTAACCGGAACTTGCCGGGCAAGTTGGCCGCTCCGACGGCGTCGGCTTCGATAGGAGGCACGTTGTAGCGATGCTGCATGAAGACGGGTTCGTCGGGCCTATCGAGAGGAGTGATGCGGAACACCACACGCAACGAGTTACCCTCTCCGGCCAGTGCAGCCAGGGGAATCTTGGCGTTGTAGCCTGCACGGAAGTTGAGATCGTATTCCAATTCGGGGTCGAGCGGCTCGACTTCGCATGGCAGATCGTTTCGCTCTTGGCCGGCTGAGAGGACGGCCAAATCGCTCGCGCCGAGATAGCCCGCACCGTCGGCTCCGATGCGCAGCAACTCCTGGCTCGGAGACGGGCCGGCTAGACACAGAGCTAACAGGAATCCCGACACAGGGGTTGACAGCCGGCAACGCATACGAATGACTGCTGAATTATAGCTTGCTGTTGCAAATCTTAGAAGACTTCCTAGGGAGCAGACAAATCACTTGACAGATGGCGAATAAAAAGCGAACATTACTGCGTGATTATTGAAGCCGCTCCGCGAACAACCGACGTATCGAGCCTGGTCGGAATCGCTCGTTTGGCCGCAGAATCCACCGTTCTCAGCGCCAAACGGCAGGTGGAGTACCGGTCTTTGGAGAGCCGAACGATACTAAACCGTTGCAACAGTTCGCGGACGCCCTTCTCGTGGACCATCAATCCTTATAGAGGTTGCGAGTTCGGTTGCCGGTACTGTTACGCACGCTACACGCATGAATTCATGGGTTTGGAAGACGGCAGGCTGTTCGAGACGCAGATTTATGCGAAGAACGAGGCCGCGGCGCTGCTGAGACGAGATCTGCGGAGGCCGTGCGCGGGGGCGATCGCAATCGGGACGGGTACAGACCCTTATCAACCGGCGGAAAAGAAATTTGGCTTGACCCGCGCGTTGCTGGGAGTATTCGCCGAGGGGACCGGAAGGCAGTTGGCGATTACGACCAAGAGCGACGGCGTGACGCGCGATCTGGATCTGTTAAAAGCAATCTCGGAGCGAAACCGACTGTCGGTGAACTTCACCGTGACGACGGTGGATGCGGATCTGGCGCGGCTGCTGGAGCCGCGTGCGCCGCGGCCGGACCTGCGGCTGGCGGCGCTCTCGACGTTAGCCGAGGCAGGAATCCAGACAGGGGTCTTCGCCAGCCCGATCTTGCCTTGGATAACGGACGCGCCAGAGCAGCTGGAGCGTCTGGGTCGGGCGTCGCGGGATGCTGGCGCCAGCTACTTGGGCGGAGGAACGTTGTTTCTGAAGGAGAGTGCGAGGCAGCAGTTTTTTCCGCTGTTGCGCGATCACTTTCCGCACTTCGTGGCGGACTATGAACAACTCTATCGCTGGGACGCGTATCCGAAAGGGGGAAGAGTCGAGGGGATCGACCGCACCTTGCAGGAGGTGAGAGAGCGGTTTGGGCTGCGGACTAGTCCGGTGTTTGAGAAACCGCTGACAAATACGCAGCTCAGCTTGTTTGACTGATGTTGGCGTCGATCCAACCGAGGTAGGCTGATGAACCGTCGACGATCGGCAAGACGACAAGCTCGGGAACGTCGTAGGAGTGCAGCTCTTGGAGTGCGGCTTGGAGTTCGGGAAGCGCTTCGACGCGCGTCTTGATGACGAGCAGGAACTCGCTGTCGTCTTGTACGCGGTTCTCCCACCAATAGAACGACCGCACGCCGGGCACGATGTTGACGCAGGCGGCGAGACGCCTTGAGACCAGCTCCTGGGCCAATCGAGCGGCTTCGTCGGAGGATCCGCAAGTGCTGAGAGCGATTGTTTGGGGTTTAACGGGGGTATTAGGCATAGAACACTAGGCCCTTAAGCCTGTTTCGATTATCATCGATACACGGCCTTGCCTGTTCCAGACCCCATTTGGCGTATCCGCAAGCGGATTGGCTACATCTGTGCGGCGGCCCTGCTCGCTGCCTGGCTGCAGGCGTCGGGGTTGCAAACCGTTCTCGACTTGCGCGCAGCGTGGATGGAAGAGCAGCGGCTGAGCCAGGAAATCGAAGAACTGGAACAGCGCAATGCAGAGTTGGAAGCGGACATCAAAGCACTCGAAACTAACGGATTCCGCGTGGAGCAACTAGCTCGCGAAAAGATGGGCTTGGCTCGCGAGAATGAGTTCGTCGTGGTCGTCCCGGGCAAGAAGTAACGCTCATGCCTAGCTGGCAATGACCCCTTCGAGGGGCGAACTGGCGGAAGCGTAGAGCTTCTTGGGCATGCGGCCGGCTTCGTAGGCGAGCCGTCCGGCTTCGACGCCCAGCTTCATGGCGAGGGCCATCTTTTCCGCGTCGTCGGCCAGGGCGATCGCAGTGTTCATCAGGATGCCGTCGAAGCCCAGTTCCATGGCGATTGCGGCGTCCGAAGCGGTGCCAACGCCGGCGTCGACGATGAGCGGAACTTCGGTGATGAGCTCGCGCAGGATCATCAGATTGCTGCGGTTCTGAATGCCCATGCCGGAGCCGATGGCTGCGGCCAGAGGCATGACCGCCGCCGCGCCCGCGTCGATCAGCTTGCGGGCGTTGATCAGATCGTCGGTCGTATAGGGCAGAACGACGAAGCCCTCCTTGGCCAAGACGCGCGTCGCTTCCAAGAGGCCTTCGTTGTCAGGGAACAGCGTCTTCTCGTCGCCGATGACCTCGAGTTTGACCCAGTTGGAGAGGCCCACTTCCCGGCCCAAACGCGCGGTGCGGATCGCTTCGTCGGCGGTGTAGCAACCGGCCGTGTTGGGCAGGATGAACATCTTGTCGCGGTCGATATAGTCGAGCAGCGACTCCTCGGAGCGGTTGGTCAAGTTGACGCGCCGGACGGCGACGGTGACGCAGTCGGAACCGGTCAGTTCATGACAGCGCTTCATCTCTTGAAAGCTTCGGTACTTGCCGGTACCCACCAGCAAACGAGAGCGAAATTCACGATCGGCGATGCGCAGAGCCATAGAACCGCATTGTAGCTGGTAGCCCTGGTAGAATCGCGCTCTAGACTATATGCGCCCGACGCACCCTCCCCCCGCCATCGCTCGATCCGGCAGCGCACCTGCTGTTCTGGGCGGCATCTTCTTCGCCGCATATATCGCGGTGCAGGCCTTTCTTGCGGTGTCGTGCCTGGCGGCCGACTACGGCTGCCTGCTGACATGGACGATGTACTCCGGCCATAACCCGAACCCCGACATTTTCGTGGAATGGGAGTCGGGCGGCGAGGCGACTCTGGCGGAAGTGCAAGAGAAATTTGGCGTGGGTAGGGTGCTGCGCGCCAAGATCGACCAGGCGAAGTGGGTCCCGCCGCATTTGTGCGCGAACTTGCCGGATGCGCGGTCGGTACGGCTGGAGTTCCGCTGGCCGAATCGCAGCGAGACGATCCCTTGCACGCCATGAATGTGATCGCGGAGTTCTTTAGCCGGACCACTTACGCACGGCCCTTGGCGGTTGCGCGCATCATCACTGGCGGAGCCGCGTTCCTTCGCGGCCTAGTGAGCTATCGCCTTTTTGATCGCGTGCTGACCCCAGGGGTAGTCCGCGCGCGGGACTTCGATTGGGTTCCCGAGATGACCCGGGCGGCGATGCCCTGGTACACGCTCGTCTGGTTGGCGGTCGCGGCGGCGTTCGCTTTGGGTTACCGCACTCGTCTGAGCGGCACGATCTTACTCGGCCTGATCGTCTACCACCTAATGGCGGACGGGTCGTTCTTCTGGAGCCATATCTACTTCCTCGGCTGCCTGATATTGCTGTTGACAGTCGCCGACGCGGGCGCTGATCTGTCGTTCGATTGGAGGGCGCAGGGAGATGGAAGACGCGGCGTACGGCTGTGGGGCGTCGTGCTGCTCAAGCTGCACATCTCCATCGTTTACGGCGTTGCGGCGGCCGCGAAGGTGAATCCAGAATTTCTATCGGGCGCAGTGCTCGGAAGGTGGTTACTGCGACCGGAGTTTCTGAAGACGCCGGAAGTGTTGATTGCGTTGGCCTGGGCCACGATCATCTATGAGGCAGGCATGGCGATTGCGCTATGGGTCAAGAGACTCAGACCATGGGCGATCGCGACCGGCATCCTTTTTCACGCAGCGATTCCGTTGTCGATGGGGCTGACGGGAGGTCTGATTGTGTTCTCGGCGTCGATCGTCGGAACGTACGTGCTGTTTCTCGATCGGCAAGAGTTTCTGCTCTTGGAGCGACTGGCGGCGAAGTGGACCGCGCGGGTTGGATTTTCGCGTTTGAAGGAGGAGTTGGCAGAAACGAATTCGTATTGATGTCCGTATAGAGAACCAACTCCGATGGAAGCCGTCCTTCAAGATCTCAAACACTCCTTGCGGATCTTCCGGCAGAACCCCGCGTTCACCTTTGCCGCGGTCGCGGCCTTGGCGCTGGGTATCGGCGCGAACACGGCGATCTTCTCGGTAGTTAACGCGGTGCTGTTGTCGCCGCTGGACGTCTATGAGCCGGATCGCATTGTCCAGCTTCGGACCACCTCGCCGCAGGGCAATAACCAGGGCGGTTCGCCGGCAAAGTTCGCCCATTGGAGAACGCTGGAAGACGTCTTGGAGATGACCTCGGCAGCGCGGATGGGAGTGGTGAACTACACGGGCGGCGACGAGCCCGAGCAGGTTCGCTCGTGGACTGTCTCTGCGGATTACTTTCGCTTGTTCGGCGCGGGCGTGGTTCAGGGCCGCACCTTTAGCCCGGAGGAGGATCTGCCGGGCGGTCCGAAGACCGTGGTCATCAGCCATTCATTCTGGGAACGGCGTTTCGATAGCGACCCGGAAACGATTGGCCGGATGATCACGCTTGGCGGCGTCTCCTATACCGTCATCGGCGTTCTGGACCCGAGCTTCAGCACGGCGGATTTTGGGCCGACTCCGGACGTATGGTTGCCCTTTCAGCTCGATCCGAATACATCGGATCAAGGCCATTACTTTGGTGTAAACGCCAGGCTAAAGCCGGGCATCACGCTGGAACAAGCGCGCGCTCGTATGGCGTCGTTCACGGAGGCCTATCGGGAGAGGTTTCCGCGGTTCGGCGAAGAAGAGACATTTGACTTGATCCCGTTGCGCGATGCGCTCGTATCCAACTCGCGGTCGACATTGTTCGTGCTGATGGGCGCTGTAGGGTTCGTCTTGTTGATCGCCTGCGCCAACGTGGCGAATTTGCTGCTGGCGCGCGCCGCCGGGAGACGTCGGGAGATCGCGCTGCGCTCGGCCATCGGCGCCGGACGCGGCCGCATCATCCGCCAACTGCTCACGGAGAGCGTGCTGCTGGCGGCAATTGCCGGGGCCCTGGGCCTAGGGTTGGGCGTACTTGGCATTCGCGCCCTGTTGGCGGTGAATACGGCGGGGCTGCCGCGGGTAGGGGAGGCAGGCGGCTTGGTGGGTGTCGACTGGCGCGTGGTGGGTTTTACGGTTTTGGCCTCGCTCCTGACGGGAGTGCTTTTCGGGTTGATTCCGGCGCTGCAGAGTTCGAGGACGGACCTGAGCTCGGCGCTGAAGGAAGGAGGCGGCCGCTCGGGCTCGGGCTTTCGCCAGAACAAGGCGCGGTCATTGCTGATCGTGACCGAAGTGGCGCTGGCGGTCGTCTTGCTGATCGGCTCGACGTTGCTGATTCGCACTTCGGTAGCGCTGGGTGATGTGGACCCAGGCTTCAGCGCGACGAACGTTGTTACCATGCGCATGTCGCTGGCTGAGGCGCACTTCGCGACATCCGAGTCTGTCGAGCGGCTCATCGACGACGGCGTGCAGCGGCTCGAAGCTCTGCCGGGCGTGGAAGTTGCCAGCGCGACCTGTTGCGTCCCCTTACAAGGAGGATACGGATTGCCGTTTGTGATCGCCGGCCGGCCGTTGGAAGGGCAGTCCCATGGCGGCGGCGGTTGGCTTACTGTGTCGCCTGGATTCTTCGATGTGTTCGAAATTCCGGTGAAGCGCGGCAGGGCAATTGAGATCCGCGACAATGCCGCCGGACCGCCTGTGGTCATGATCAACGAGGCGATGGCGCGCCAGTATTGGCCGGAAGGCGATCCGCTGGAAGATCGGCTGATCATCGGCCGGGGCGTGATGCGCGAATTCAACGACGAACCGGAGCGGCAGATCATCGGGATTGTCGGCGACGTCCGCGATTCGGGCCTTAACAATGATCCAACGCCCCGCATGTACGTGCCGCAGGCGCAGATCTCCAATGCTGCGAACGCCTTGAACATGGGTATCATGCCGGTGGCTTGGGTTGTGCGCACTGCGGGAAATTCCTCCGCGTTAACGGAGCAGATCCAAGCGGAGTTGCGGCAGGTGAGCGGCTTACCCGTGGCTAACGTGAGTTCCATGGAAGAAATCGTGTCGAATTCGCTTTCGCGGCAGAAGTTCAACATGTGGCTGATGACGGTGTTCGGGTTCACGGCGTTGCTGCTCGCGGCGATCGGCATTTACGGGCTGATGGCGTATTCGGTGCAGCAGCGGACGCAGGAGATCGGCATTCGCCTGGCTCTGGGAGCGCGGTTGGAACAAGTGCGCAACATGGTCGTGCGTCAGGGCATGTTGCTGGCGGGCGTGGGCGTGGCGATCGGGCTGGCGGCAGCATATGGCCTGGCTCAGTCGATCGCGAGTTTCCTATTTGGCGTGGAGGCGCATGACGCATTGACCTTCGCGTCGGTCCCGCTGCTGCTATGCCTCGTGGCCTTGGCGGCAATTTGGATTCCGGCACGGCGGGCGAGTCGTGTGGAGCCCTTGAAGGCGCTGCGTTACGAGTAGCTGGGCGAGGGCTAAGATGGAACGGTGCAGTTCAAAGCCGTCCCGGACGAGCAGGATCTCCAAGATTTAGTTCGGCAGTTTCAGTTTTTCGAGAGCCGGACAACGGCTCCGCGAATGCTGACGCGGGATGACATCGCGGCGTACAACCGTGACGGCTATCTGAAGCCGATCCGTGTGCTGAGCGATGAAGAGGTCGCGGATTTCCGCGCCTACTTCGACGATCTGCTGGCGAAAGTAATCGCCGCGGGGGGAGACTCCTACTCGATCAGCACTGCGCACCTGAAGCATGGGCGGGTCTATGACTTGCTGACGCACCCCAAGATCGTCGCGGCGGTGAAAGACATCCTCGGCGAAGACGTCATTGGTTGGGGCTCGCACTTCTTCTGCAAGATGCCGCGTGACGGTAAGTCTGTCGCCTGGCACCAAGACGGCAGCTATTGGCCGCTCACGCCGTCGAAGACCGCGACCGTTTGGCTAGCGATCGACGACGCCGACACCGAAAATGCCTGCATGCAATTCATCGCCGGGTCGCACTTGTTTGGGCATATCCCTTATCGCACCAGCAGCGACGCGGAAGGCAACGTATTGAACCAAACCGTCGACAATCCAATGCAATACGGCTCATTGGTGAACGATGAGTTGAAGGCCGGCGAGATCTCGATCCATGCCGATTTGCTGCTGCATGGCTCGGAAGCCAACAACTCTGACCGACGCCGCTGCGGCCTGACGTTGCGCTATTGCGCCGCCGACGTACGCGCCGGGTCAGGCTGGGAGGCGAAGGGCGTGGTCGTCAGCGGCAGCGACCCTTCCGGGCACTGGGTAAATCCGCCGCGGCCAGCGCAAGATTAGCGCGAGACCGACCGCAGGAAGTCGGCAATGGCCCGTTGGCCGCCATGGTCCGCCCAACCGAGCGGGACCGCGCGGTGGATCTTGTCTTCGATATCGAGCCGTGCGCCTCGTGCCGTCAGGAGCCGGACGACATCTTCATGACCAGCGAGAACCGCCTGATGCAAGGGCGTGGAGTGAGCGTGAAAGCCTGGAGGATTGAAGCGGTTGACGTCCTCACCTGCATTGAGCAACAGCCGAACGATTTCCTCGTGTCCAAGTTGGGCGGCGAGAGCGAGGGCTTGATGGCGCTCTTGCGGGCCGCTGTGGGGTAGCATGACTGCGAACTTGGCGACGCGGCCCAATCCGGCGGCGACGTCCAGACGGTCGATGGGCGCCCCTCGACGGACGAGCGCCTCGGCGGCCTGCGGGTAGCCGTGGACGAGTGCGGCAAGCAGCGGCGAGTCCACCTCGTCCCCCTGGATGGAGGCTCCGAAGTCCACAAGGACATCGACCAATTCGGTTTGCACGCCTGCCCGAGCGGTATGGCTGCTGGAAACAACCAGGCCCATCGTCCGCCAACTGCCGCCGTAAAGATTGGCCCGCGCATTGGGATCGGCGCCCACGCGCAGAAGCGCTATGGCGATTGCCGAGGCATTGGGCGGCGCCTTCTGACGATAATCTTCGACGCCATTCGCGGCGACATAGTGCAGAAGCGTCGCGCCGTGTACCGGCGGGTCGAACTTGGTGATGCGCGTCGAGCGCGCACGGACAAGGTCGGGATGTTCGGCCAGCATCGTCTCCAGCCGCTCGAATTCTCCGTTGATCACCGCTTCGACGGCTGACTCGAAGCGGAGGACGGATTCGTCGCGATGGAGAGACGCGGCGTACTCGACCAGAGCCGGCCAGTCGCGGAAGCAGTACCAGCGAGCGAGCGTTAAGCGTGCGTCGTCTGGGGAGAGCTTCGCATTGGCAATCTCATCCGACGACCGGCGCTTGGGCAACCAGGGGATCTTCTCGTCCAGAAACCGCGGATGGTTGTGACGGAAAATGCTCAGCGCTTCGCGCTTGCCGGCGGCGTGAGATTGCAGGAGCCGGGCGCTGTGCGCTTCGTAGTCGCGGAGCGCGGCGTCGAACGGGAGACGAGGGAAGCGCATGTGCGTCGATCTACTCTGGCAGGCCGAAAGTGAAGAAGCCGACTTGGCCGGCGATGGAGACAAATTGCTTGCCGCCGACTACGTAACTCATCGGCGAGGCGGACCAGGATTGGTTGAGGTCCACGCTCCAGAGCTTTTCGCCGGTGGCTGCGTCGAGCGCCATGAAGCCGCCGCCCTCTTCGCCCGTGAAGACTAGACCGCCCGCGGTGGAGAGCGTCCCGGAGCCGTTGCGGCCCGTGCCTCGCAGCGGAAAGTCCCACACCTTCTTGCCAGTCTCGATGTTGAACGCGCGCACGTACCGGGCCCGCTCGCCTGCGCCGGCCGCCGTGCCGCCGAAATAGCGCCTGCCGAGTTCGAACTCCTGATCGACGGACTTGTAGTTGGCGCAGCCTTCAGTGAGCGTGACGTAGAAGAGCTTCGTCTGCGGGTTATAAGCCACCGACTGCCAATTGGAGCCTCCGCCTGCGCCGGGACAGATGATGGTTCCTTCGGGAGTCGCCTCGGAGTCTTCAGCCAGGATGGGGCGGCCGTTTTCGTCGAGGCCATGGTTCCAGTTCACGCGGTCGAACGTTTTCTCCGCCAACAGCACTTTGCCGTCCGTGCGGTCGAGCACGTAGAGCATGCCGTTGCGGCTCGACTGCAACATAAGCTTGCGCTCTTGGCCGCGCCAAACGGTGTCGACGAGAACGGTGGGCTGCTGGGCGTCCCAGTCGTGCGTGTCGTGCGGCGTGAACTGGTAGTACCAGACAAGTTCGCCGGTCTTCGGGCGCAGGGCGAGCACGCTGTTGGTATAGAGGTTGTCGCCAAGCCGTTGTGAACCGTCATAGTCGGGGCAGGGGTTCCCGACGGTCCAATAGAGCAGATCGAGGCCTTCGTCATAGGCCCCTGTGAGCCAGGTGGCGCCACAGCCGTGCTCGAGCGCCGTGCCGATCCAGGTGGCGGCTTCGGGGTCCTCTCGCGTGGGGATCGTCCAAAAACGCCAGGCACGTTCGCCTGTCTTGGCGTTGTATGCGTCGAGGAAACCGCGCACGCCTTCTTCGCCGCCGGCTATGCCGGAAATAACTAGATCCCCGACGACGAGCGGGGCGGCAGTGGCGGCGTATTGCTGCTTGTAGTCGGCCATCTCCGTGTCCCAGACGAGCTCACCGGTCCAACGGTCGAGTGCCAATAAGTGGGCGTGGTCGGTGACCATGTAGACGTGATCATCATCGAGCGCGACGCCGCGGTTGGCGCTGCGGCCCGCTTCGCTGATGAGACCTTCGGAACGGTCTTGGCCATAGGCCCAAAGTCTCCGGCCGGTGACGGCATCGAGCGCCCAAGCTTCGTTCCAACCCGTCACGTACATGATGCCGTCGACGACGACCGGGGTGTTCTCGAGGCGCGCGTGGTTGAGCACGGGGAACATCCAGCGCAGGGTCATCTGTTTGACGTTGTCGCGATTGATTTGGGAGGCGTCGAGGTAGCGGTTGTTGTCGCCGTTATCGTAGTCGACCCAATCTTTCTTCGGAAGGATCGACGCGCGGGAGAAGGTCTCGCTGGTGCCCTGGCGGACGAAGCGGCTGGTCTTGCCGTCGTCGGTGCGGATGTTGATGTCGAAGCTGGACTCGCCGATCACCAAGCCCTCGACCTTGCTGCCGTCGCTGAGATTGATGGTGGCGCGGCGGGGGCCGCGGTCCCGGCGTGTGACGGGGGCCTGCATGGTGCGCAGATGGGCGATCAGAATTTGCAGTTCCGCATCGGGCATCGGTTGCGCGGGCATGCCGCCCTCCGTTCCTTCGCGGATGATGGCGGCGAGTTGTGCGTCGGTGGCGCGAGGCAAGGCGTCGACGATGCCCGGCGCTCGCTCATTCCCCCTGCCGTCGCCGCCGTGGCACACAGCGCAGCGGGTGGCATAAGCGGTTGCTCCGTCGACTGGCGTCTGAGCGCTTGCAGCGAAGGAGAGCAAAAAAAGGGTGAAAATGACGCGTCGCAGCATCTGGTGGCTCCCGCGTTTGAGATTACACGATAGGCATCACCAAACGGAATTGCCGCTGATACGGCTTCACGCTGCGGAGGCAACCTGCGCTGGACTAAGTTTCCGAGCCGCGACTGTGAAGGAGCGGTCCTCCCGCGCCTACAAGGGTCTCGACATCCCAAACCGCTCCTCCACGGTCACATCTCAGAAGGCGGCCTAACCCAGGTCTACACGTCCATGATGTCCATGGCCTGGGCGATGGATTCCAGGGGGTCGCGGCCGGGGCTGGGACGGAACTCGTGGGAGACATAGCCCTGGTATCCCGTGTCCACGATGACCTGGGCGATGTAGCGGTAGTTGATCTCTTGTGAGCCGTCCAGTTCGCCTCGCGTCGGGACGCCGCCGGTGTGGAAGTGGGCGATCCAGCGGATGTTTTCTTGGATGGTGCGGGCGAGATCGCCATCCATGATCTGCAGGTGGTAAAGGTCGCAAACCATCTTGACGTTCGGCGAATCGACGCGCTTGCACATCTCAATCCCCCAAGAGAAATGCCCGCAGATCTGATCTTCGCGTCCGTAGGCCGGGTCAAGGCGCTTGTTGTTCATGTTCTCGAGGGCGATGGTCACATTACGCTCTTCGAGTTTCGGTTGCAGCCGCCTGAGCACCGCGACGGCGTTGTTCAGCCCTTCCTCTTCGCTCATGCCGCGGCGTTGTCCGCCGACGGTGATGAAGGTGCGGATGTTGTTGTCGGCCAGAGTGTCGATCCACGGGGTGACGGAGGCGACAAGTTTGTCGTGGCCTTCGGGATGAATCAGGCCGTCTTGGAAGTTGACGCCGCCGGTTCCGCCCAACGTGGGGACGAGCCCGTATTTCTTGAGCACCGGCCACTGCTCGGGCGTGCGCATGTCGAAGCCGTGCGCCCCCAGGCGGGCGGCCTCCGCGCAGAGCTGCTCGAACGGGAGCTCCGTTTGGCCGAAGTTGGACGTCCACAGGCCCTGTTTGATGCGGTTGCGGCGCTGAACCGCGGGGCGGCTCTGTGCGGCTAGAGCGCCGGCGGCAGCGATGGTTCCGAGGAGTTGGCGTCGATGCATGGCAGCATTGTACACGCGCCGCTGCACAGTCATGGGTGACGTAGTGCCGCCAGCGGGTTCAGTTCGGATGCGCGGCGGGCCGGAATCAGCGTTGCGCCCAACGCCGCTGCCCAAACTAAGATCAACGCAGCCAGGTAGACGGGGCCGTCCCACGCTTCCAAGCCAAACAGTACCGACTGGATCAGGCGACCGACGCCGGAGGCAGCGGCCATGCCGATCAGCGTTCCGATGAAGATCAGCGTCAGTCCTTCCCGCGCCACAAGCCTTCGAATTTGTCCAGGCTGGGCGCCCAGGGCGAGCCGGATGCCGAACTCGCGCCGGCGCCGAGCGACATTGTAGGCGAGTACTCCGTACAGTCCCACCACGGCGAGCAGGGTTGCGAGCGCCGCCAGCGCGGCAGTCAAGTAGGAGATGGTTTGCTCGGCGCGAGTGTTCTCATCAATCTGCATCTCCATGGTCTTGACGTCGCGGACGGGCAATGTGGAATCCACGGCCGCAGCTGCTTCGCGCACCTCGTCGAGTAGATCCTCCGGCGGCACGGCCGTCCTCAAGTAAAAATACAAGCTGTTCCATCTGGCGCTCTGCCGCAAAGGCGTATAGAACGTAGGCGGCGGTTGTTCGCGTACCCTTGCATAAACGGCGTCCCTCACGACGCCGACAATCTGCAGAGATGAGTCCTCGCTCTGGATACTGGCGCCGACGGGATCGCGACCGAAGAAGTACTTCTGGACGAAAGCCTCGTTGACGACGGTAACCCTTGGACTGGCTTCGTTGTCGGCCGGCGTGAAGTCTCGGCCCCGAACAAGCGGTATGCCCATCGTGGCGAAGTACCCTTCGCTGACCCGGTTGTAGTGCATGGAGGCGTTGCCGTCCTCCGGCGTAGCGCTTTCCACCTGGACGTTTTCCTGCATGGTGTGCCCGGCGATGGCCGCCACTTCCGCGGACGATACGAGGTTTACGCCGGGGATCGAGGCGAGCCGCGCCGTGAGTCGTTGGTGAAGGTCCGTGATGTGCTCATCGCTGTAGCGGTTCATTCTAGGCGACACTCCGAAAGTGGCAATGTGGTCGGTCTTCAGACCGAGGTCAGCGCGTGTCAGGTTGAGGAGCGTAACCCCGAACAGACCCGAGGCAATCAACAGCAGGGTTGTAATTGCGATCTGCACGGTCACCAGGACCTTACGAACCGCGCCCGCCGAACCCGGCAGCGACAGGTGGCCAGATTGATCCTTCAATGAGTCAGACAAGGACACGGCAGAAATCTTGAGCGCCGGGTAGAGCCCAAATGCCAGGACGGCGGCAGAGGACATGGCGAAACAGAACAGTAAAACGGTGGCGCTGAGATCAGATGACAAATACGAAACGCCGCTCCACCAGGGGACGCTTGTGATGAGCACGCCCGTCAACAGATGGGCCACGCCAAGGCCAAGGACGCCGCCGCAGATCGCCAAGACCCAAGACTCAACGAGGAATTGCCTGATAAGCCGTGCACGCGACGCGCCCATCGCAATGCGAACGACTGACTCAGGCACACGGGCGGCGCCGCGAGCCAGTTGCAAATTGGCGACATTGGCGCAGGCAAGCAACAAGACGAGCAAGCTCGTCGCCATCATCAACATCAACGGCCTTTCGGATGTCTCCCGAATGCCGCCTCTGCCGTACTTGCCTGGCGTCAGCGTGATTCTGCGAGCCTCATATCCGGCGAGCAGTTCCGCACTCGGAGCGTTCAGTCGGTCGATGTCGAGTTCAACTTGGGCGCGGTAGGGTACATTGATCGCCGCTTCGGCCTCTTCTAGCATTGTGCCGGGCTTCAACCGCGCGACCATCGTGACCCAGGCATGTTTGCGATCCATTTCGGGCGAGAACGGATCCACGATCCCTTTCAGTGAAAGCGGGAGGTATGCTTGCGGTGAACTGGCTGCTTGTTCGCTGGCAAACGCCTTTGGGGCAACGCCTATGACTGTCGCGGGGGAATTGTTCACGAGAATCGTCTGGTTCAGGACTGCGGGACTGCCTGCGAAGCGAGACTCCCAGTATCCGTAGCTCAAGACCACTACAGCGTTGTCTGTGTCCCGCCGCTCATCGTCCACCTCAATCAGCCGGCCTAGAGCCGGGCGAACGCCGAGCAATCCAAAATAATTCCCCGAAACGAGGCGGATGCGTTCATAGGATGCTTGGTCGCGATAGGAAAGGCTGGCGGTGTAGTTTCTGGCCCCGGCGATCCCGACGAATGACGTCTGCCTTGTCTGCAATTCGCGAAACACGGGATAGCTGAAGGACGGGCCGCCCGGTTCGTCGTTCGACATAAGGCCTTGCCACGGGCCTACGCTGTAGAAGTAGACGAGACTTTCAGGATCTTGCACAGATAGACTTCGCAACATGACCTGCTGGAACAGCGAGAAGACGGCGGTACTCGACCCGATGCCGAGGGCCAATGAGCAAACGGCAACGGCAGTGAAGCCGCGGTCCCTCAGGAGAGAGCGGACTCCGTACCGGCAATCCGACCAAAGCGTCTCCAGCGCGGGGACGCCCCACTGGTCGCGGTAATGTTCCTTCACCTGCTCGAAGCCGCCGAAGTTTCTGCGCGCGGCCAGACGAGCCTCCTCCGGCGTCATGCCCGATTCGATGTAGTCTCTCTCGGCCTCTTCGATGTGCGCCGAGAGTTCGTCCGCCAGTTGCGTCTCCATGTGGCTCTTTCGGAAGACGTTCGCTAACCGTGCGAGCAATTCGCGCGGGCTCACGACTCGATCTCCAGAATGCGCCCTACCATTTCGGTCGTGCTGCGCCACTTCTCGACTTCGGCCCTCAATTGCTTGGCGCCGCTCTTGCTCAGCGAATAGACTCTCACCCTCCGTCCCGTATCGGAGACTCCCCACTTAGCGGCGATCCAGCCCTTTTGTTGGAGACGCAACAAGGCTGGATAGATCGAGCCCTGGTTGAGCGCCAGCGAATTCTCGGAAAGTTGTTCAATGCGTCTCGCTACCCGGTAGCCGTTGAGGGGCCCCATCGCATCGAGAGTCTTGAGGACCAAAAGGTCAAGCGTGCCATAGGGAATTTCTGCAGTATTCATGGAGCTGTTGTCCGTCTACATGTGAACGATAGATGGACTACATGTCGTCTGTCAACTGATAAATTGGTCGGCCACGACGAGGACTCAAGCAGAACCGCCCTCCCGAAAACCGAGAGGGCGGTTCATGAGCAAGTTGTGTGCGATCTAGCGCGCCAGCGGATCAGGCCGGAATTGGAACTTGACGAACTTGCCCTTGGTTCCTTTGCCGCCCTCGGTGTGCCAGATGTAGTTCGTGCCGTAGTTGGCCCAAAGTCCGCGGCCTTTCCAGCCCGCGTTGGGATCGTCGATGCGGCCGTCCATGCCGCGGGTGAAGAAGCCCATCGGGTAGGGCACCCGAAGAATCGTCCACTCCTTGGTTTCCGGATCCAGCGCCAGCAACGAGTCCGAGTTCGACCCGGTCGCCAGGGGCGTATTGGCGCCGAGGCCGGAGATGTTGTGCTGGTCGACCCAGTTGTAATAGTGGAAGTCCGCGCCGACATTGGTGCCCTTCAACTTGGGACCGATGACTTCGTGCAGTTCCCACCCTTCGGCGCACTGGCTGCCGTCCGCCTTACCGGGTCCGTTGAGGTCCTTGCATTTGCGGGAGTCAAAGCTGGCCAGGTGGCTGCTGCCCGCCAAGGCCGTCCAAACGACGCCGTTGGTATCGATATCGACGCCGCGCGGATCAAAGCCCGGCTCAGGCACTTTGAAGACCTGCGTGACGCAGCTTGAGGGCGCATTGGCGCCGCGCTTCATGCGGATCAGGTATCCGGGGAAAGCCTCCGAGATGCCCCAAACCGAATCGTCCACGGGGCTCGGAATCACCGAGTACATGCTGAAGTTGATCTGCGTGTCCTTGGTCAAATCCAGGCTCGCCTCGCCCGTGCCTGCATCCTGGCCACCGTTCTCCACGCGGTAGAGCGCACCTTCGCGACCGAGGACGTTCCAGGGCTTGGTGATCTTGCCGTCGCCGTTGGTGTCGACGACGGTAGGGCACCAGCCCACGGCCTTCTGCTCGTCCTTGGTCTCGTCGAATACCTTGGTGTCGACCCAAGCGAGGCCCGCGCCGCCGCCGTTGAAGTAGACGGTTTCGTTCGGGTCGGTGTCGAACTGCAGGTGGTGCGTGCCGAAGCAGGTCTCGATCAAGGTGAACTGCTGCGTCTTCGGATCGTAGAACGAGGCCTGCCGGCCGCTTTGCCGCGGCGTATACCAGGCCGCGAACTTGTTGGCGGGATCGCTGCACCAGGCCGGGTTCTTATCGCGAATCTTGGAAGTCAACCAGACCCGTCCCTTGCTGTCGAGCATGGGATTGTGCGGATCGGCGGGGTTGTAGGGCGGATTGGCCCAGATGTGCTCATCGCCAAAATACATGGACGGACGCATCGGAGCGGGGAATCGCGAAGGCACTTTCTCCCTCGGCTCGCGAGTCGGAATGTCGATTTGCGTGGTGTAGTTTTCGCGCGGGTCCATCATCACCAACTGGCCGTGCCCGGCGCTCGCTGCGTAGACGCGTCCGCCCGGGTTGACCGTCGGATTGCGCTTGTCGGTGGAGGCCAAGTCATGCATGAAGGTGTGGTCGCTGCCGACATCCCATAGCGTCAGCACTAAATTGCGCTCGATCCCCTTGGGACGCTCCGGCGCCGGAGGCAGCGCGCCCTTAGCGATCGCTTCAGACCAAGCCGAGAAAGTCTTGAGCGACTGCGGCTGTCCTTGGATATTGAGGGTGCCGTACATCGACGTTCCGCGAACGCCCGTTCCCAGGCGCCATTCCCAAGCCTGGGCGTGCGTCTTGAGCTCCGGCTTGGCGTCGAATACGTGCTGCAGATCGCGCGTCTGCAAGTTGCCGAGTTGATGGCAGAAGTTGCAGTCGGACTTCAGCGAGTCGAGCCAGTGCCTTTGGCTGAGCATGGTCGTGCCGACTCCGTTTCCGCCGCTCTCAGTACCCGTGCCGGGAAACAAGTCCTCAGCTGGCGGTTCCAGCAGCGACAGCCAATAG
>CAZYOX010000036.1:0-18507 GCA_964649285.1 uncultured Bryobacterales bacterium
TTGCCGCGCCTCGGAGAACCGATTCCATGTGCTCCTCCCGGATTTCAAAAGTAGGTGAACTGCGTCAGCGACACAGGCGGCGATTGATCGATGCGCACCTGAATCAGCTGCCGGCCTGGGCGCAAAGGCTGGTAATCAAGAATGAGAGCGCCGGACTGCGACGTGTCGAACTGGAAGGTGACTGTATCGGACTCGATCACCATTCCCTGCGGCTCCGGAAGGATTCGTTCCGTCCGAATGGTATCGAAAAAAGCTCGGTTAATTTGCAGTTCGTGGGGATGAGCGGCCTGCGTTCCGACAACGGAATGGATTTCCAACCGCGCTGGAGCTCCGATCCGAGCAAAGCGTTCGTACTCGATGGAGAGGTTACCCTTCTCAGCGTCGGCGCGCCCGCGGCTGAACAACCCGCCGCTGCCGAAAAGACCTAGCGCCGCCGCGCCGACAAAGGCGAAGACGAACCACGTGCCAACTCTCTGTGCAGCCCATTCGCGCCGCTGGAAGGCGAGGTGTTCTTCAAGCCGTATCCCCTCGTCTGCCATCCCGCCTCCGATCGATCCGTGGCGGCCCGCCGGAGCCGCCAGGTCACGGATGTTGGGACAAGGACTTCACATCCCGAGTTGGCCTTGGCAGCTGCCCGGCGGCGGCCCGCCGAGTAGTAGTGGATTATCAGTCTATGCCGCGACGGAATTCGCCGCCTGGTTCACTTCGGACATTGCAATCTTGTTTAGCTTCTCGTCAGCCGCCTTTTCCTGATCGAGGATCCCGCTGAGCGCCCTGTAGCCCTCGTCTAGACCGAGGATCTGAGCAAACTCACGAGCAGTGCCGTAGCTCGCGATCTCATAGTGCTCGACTCTCTGGGCGGCGGCAATCAGGGCTGCGTCTCTGACGGAACCTTCTTCGTGCTCCTTGATGACCTCAGAGCCCTCCTCGATCAGACCTTCCATGGCTTTGCATTTCTTGCCGCGCGGTGAAGCGTCGAGCGCCTCGAAAAGTTCGCCCACGGCGTCGCGGTGGCCTTTGGTCTCTTCCAAGTGCATCGTGATTGCCTTTTGCAGAGACGGCGAGCTTGCCGCCTTCGCCATTTTGGGCAACGCTTGGACGAGTTGGCTTTCCGCGCTGTATAGATCCTTCAATTGCTCGATGTAAAGTTGCTTTAGATTTTGGTCTTTCACGGTCGACATCCTCCGCATCGCTGACGCCTCGACAGCGAGCGGTGTTACAAGTTTCGGGCTGTGCGGTCGCTTGGGCCCGCGCAACGTCGTTCAGGGGTTTAGGCCCGGTCCAGTCCGTTTCAGCACGGGCTGCGGCGCGTACTATCCCGGCCAAGCGACAATGGGATTAGATCCAGCCCCTTCCCCCGGTTTCCTCCATGAGTTCCTCGTCCGCCGTCGACTACGGCCCGCGCGCAGCGTTTCGCTACCCGAACTTCCGCTACTACATCGCGTCGCGGTTCATCATCCGTCTCGGTCTGGAGATTCAGACCATTGCCGTGGCCTGGCAGATCTACACGCTCACCGGGCGGCCGCTCGATCTTGGTCTGGTCGGACTTTCTCAGTTCCTTCCCGGCATGCTGCTGTTCCTGGTCGCCGGTCACGCCGCCGACCGGTATCCGCGGCAGCGCATCCTGCAACTCTGCTTCTTGGGATTTGCGCTCTGCTCGCTGTTGCTGTTCGGATTGGCGTTTGAGGGGCTCGATTCGATCTATCCGGTCTACGGCGTGCTCGTCCTCAACGGCGTTGTCCGCG
Organism: uncultured Bryobacterales bacterium; assembly: GCA_964649285.1. Classification (GTDB taxonomy): domain Bacteria; phylum Acidobacteriota; class Terriglobia; order Bryobacterales; family UBA6623; genus CAMPKL01. The sequence continues at coordinate 1,746 of CAZYOX010000036.1, forward strand.
CCTTTAATGCTCCGGCCTCGCAGGCGTTTCTGCCGGTGCTGGTCCCCAAGCAGGATTTCACCAACGCGGTCACTTGGTCGAGTTCGTTGTTTCAGGTGGCCACCGTGACCGGACCGGTTCTTGGCGGCGTCATCTACGCCTGGGCGGGCCGCAGCCTGGAGGCCTTCGCCTGCGCCGCCGTTGCAGCCTTGGTGGGGCTCGTCTGTCTGTCGCTCATTCGCATCAAGCCGGCTGGCCCGCGCGGTCAAGCGGCTTCATTGGACGTGTTGCTGGGCGGCATCCGCTACATCTTCCATAACAAGATCGTGCTCGGGGCCATGTCTCTAGACATGTTTGCAGTGTTGTTGGGCGGCGCAGTCGCGCTGATGCCGGTATTCGCCCGGGACATCTTACTTGTCGGGCCGGAATGGCTGGGGATTCTGCGCGGAGCGCCGGGCGTCGGCGCTTTATGCATGGCCCTCGTGCTGGCGTTCCGCCCCATTAGGAGGAAGGCGGGAGCCATGATGCTGTTCTGCGTGTTCATCTTCGGAATTGCCACCATCGTGTTCGGGTTTTCCGAGAGTCGGCTGCTTTCGCTTGCCGCACTGGTGGCGCTCGGCGCCTCCGACATGGTCAGCGTCATCATCCGGCATTCGCTGGTACAACTCGCCACGCCGGACGAGATGCGCGGACGCGTCAGCGCGGTGAACGTGATCTTCATCCAGGCATCGAACGAGTTAGGCGAGTTCGAGTCCGGCCTGACGGCCCAATGGTTCGGGACCGTGCCGGCAGTCGTCCTCGGCGGCGTGGGAACGTTGATTGTCGCTGTGCTGTGGACGCGTTTGTTCCCGGCGCTGCGCAAGGTCGATGACATGAATTCGGTCGAATAGTTGGATTCGCCCGCTACACTGAAACCAGCAAAGGCCTGCTCTTGGAGCGGGCCTTTGTCGTTGGCGACCCAGCATGTCCGCTCTAGCGGGGCCTAAGGCGCTGAAGTGTTTGTGAAAACAAGACTTATGTCGATTTCACTCCGGACAGAAGCGGACATTCGCGGTCTTTCGCGGACAAACGCGGCGTTTCGCCGGACACGCACGGACAGTTCCGGGCGGGCGCGGCCAGCTAGGTCACCGAGAGATGTGCCACTGAGTAGGAGCCGGCAGGCAGCTTAAAGGTCATGCGGGCGCCCGCGGCCGGAGCATCCAACTCTTGGGGCGCAACAGCCTTGGGCGCCGCGAAAGTATTGAACGCCTTCAGGTCACGGCCGGTGACAGTCTGGCAGGTGAGCACGCGCGACGGCGTTACCTCGCGCCAATCGATAGTGAACTCTCGTTCTTTTTCGAGGTCGCGGTTGAGCATGAGCAGCGCTGCCTGGCCGTTCTGCCTGTCGATCGTGCCGACAATATCGAGGTAGGGCGCGGCGGTTCTGCGCGCGAATGGCTGCTGAATGCCGCTCGGATCGATGGGGAAACTCTCGGACTCGACGATCAGGTCGAGCACCTCGCCGCGAGCGTACTTGTTGGCCCACTGGTAGGGGAAGTAAGTGGACTGCAGCAGCACGCCCTGGTCAGTGGCCACGATGGGCGCGATGACGTTAACGATTTGAGCCAAGCAGCCGATCTTCACCCGGTCCGCGTTACGAATCAGCGTGTTCAACATGCCGCCGACGAGTAGTGCGTCTTCGAGGTTGTAGACTTCTTCGAGCAAGTGCGGAGCGAAGGTCTTTTTGCCGTTGGCGAAGTCGCCGCCGCGAGCGCGGTACCAAACATTCCACTCGTCGAACGAAAGCCACAAACGCTTGCGAGACTTTTGCAGACCTTGGACGTAGTCGCAAACAGCGGCGCTCTCCAGGATCTGATCTTCCATGTCGAGGTTCAAGGCGATGTAGCGCGCCGAGCTGCCGCCGGTTTGATTGGGCAGATTGCCGTAGTAAACGTGCAACGACAGCCCATCGACCTGGTCGTAGCACTCTTCGAGCACTTCGCGGTCCCAGATCAAGTAAGTAGGCATGGTGGCCGCGCTGGAGCCGCAAGCGATCAGCTGGACGTCAGGGTCGACGATACGGAACTGACGGGCGGCGTCGCGCGCTTTGCGGCCGTATTCGCCGGCTTGAAGCCGCCCGATCTGCCAAGGGCCGTCCATCTCGTTGCCGAGACACCAGAAGCGGACCTTGTGCGGCTGTTCGTAGCCGTGCGAGCGGCGCAGGTCGGCCCACTTGGTGCCGCGCTCGAGGTTGCAGTACTCGACATAGTGCACGGCTTCTTCGACGGTGCCGGTGCCGAAGTTGCAGCCGAGCAGCGGTTCGGTTCCGACGAGCTTGCACCAGTCCATGAACTCATTCGTGCCGAATTGGTTGGTCTCCAGCGAATTCCAGGCGCGTTCGAGGACAGTCGGGCGCTCGTTCCTGGGACCCACGCCGTCGAGCCAGTTGTAGCCCGAGACCATGTTGCCGCCGGGATAGCGAATGATCGGCACGCCGGTGTCTTTAACCGCCTGCACAACGTCAGTGCGATAGCCGTTGGAGTCGGAGTGACGCGAGCCCGGCTCATAGACGCCTTCGTAGACGGCGCGGCCAAGATGTTCGAGGAAAGCGCCAAAGACCTTCGGGTCGAGTTGCGCCTTGATGCGCGTGCCGTGGGCCAATACGCGGCCAGGGCCAGTCGACTGGCCGCTGGCGAGCTGCCTGGCAGCGAGGCTGCCGGCCAACACGGCGCTGGAGGCGTAGAGCTGTTTAACGAAATCGCGGCGGCTGGATGTAGACATTGCGCTGATTAGCATCGCGCGTTGTGGTCTACAGCGCAACCGCGCTACTGCGAACGCAAAGCTTCGACGGGCTCGATGCGCGTGGCTCTGCGTGTCGGCAAATAGGTAGCCAACAAGGCGGCGGCGATCAACATGAGCGAAACCGCAGCGTAGGTCGCCGGGTCGATCGGGCTGACGCCGTACAGCAACGTCGATAGGAAGCGAGCAAGCGGTATGGCGGCGGCCAATCCTCCGGTGATGCCGATGGCCACGAGCCAAAGGCCTTGGCGCAGGAACATGCGGCGGACGGTTTGTCGTTGCGCCCCAAGAGCCATGCGAATGCCGATCTCGCGAACGCGCTGCGAAATCGAATAGGAAATGACTCCGTAAAGGCCGACGACGCCCAGCAATAGCGCCATGCCGCCGGCGATGGCCAGCATGACGAGGGTGAATGACGTGCGCGCGAGGGCGCGATCATAGACTTCCGCCACGGTGCGGACGTTGGCGACGGGCAGGCTAGGGCTGACGTCCCAGACCGCTCGTTGGATCTCTTCGAGAAATCCCTCTGTGCCAGTTCTGTCGCTCCGCACGGCGTAGGTCAGCGAGCGGCTGACATTGAAGGGATAACTCCAATAGTTCTTGATGAGCAGCGGCCAATAGACGATCTTAGCTACGGGCTTGGCGATGCCGTCGTCTCGTTCGTCACCGGCGACGCCGACGATCTCGCGCCACGGGGCCGACGTGTTCTCGCGAACCCGGTTGCCCAGCGCGGCCTTGGGGTCCTCCCAAAGTTCGCGAGCCAGACTCTCTGAGATGAGTACGACCTCGCGGGCCTCAAGAATATCGGTCCAGGTGAAATCGCGGCCGGCCACGATCGAGTTGCCCATCGCCGCGAAGACGCCCGGAGAGACGTGTTTGTAGCGGCGCAGCGGCGGCAGATCGCCGCCAGGGCTGGATTGGTCTTCCACGAAGATCGGATCATTGCTGGTGTTGCCGTCCATCGTGATGGAGGTGGTTAGCCCAAGCGCTGTCACGCCGGGGACGGAGGAGATGCTCTGCGCTAGGTCATGATGGAGGCGCGCGACGGATTGCGGACTCTCGACCAAGGCGTCGGGAATCGTCAAACGCAGAGTGAGGATCTGTCCGGGTTCGGTGAAGCCAGGCTTGACTTCTTGCATTGCCCGGAATGTGCGGATCATCAACCCGGAACCGACCAGCAATACCAAGGTCATCGCCACTTGCAGCACGACGAGCGAGCGTTGCGCGCGATGCCGTTCGCGACCCTGGCTCGAGCCGCGCATGCCCTCGCGCAAAGCCGCTGCTGGCCGCGGTCTGCCGTATTGCAGTACAGGAATCAGGCCCAAGAAGAACCCGCCGATAAGCGATATGGCGAGAGCGAATCCGAGGGCGGCGGGATCGACGCTGATCTCCTCCAAGCGCGGCAGGTTTGCCGGGCCTAGATACCGCAAGAAGCGGATCGCACCGTAGGCGACGCCGATGCCCAACGTCCCGCCCAGCAAACTGAGCGTTACGGTGTCCGTCAGCAACTCACGGGCCAGCGCTCCGCGCCCGGCGCCAAGCGCGGAACGAACAGCCAATTCGTGACTACGGCCTTCGGCGCGCACGAGCAACAGGTTCGCCACATTGGCGCAGGCGATGAAGAGCACGAGGCCGACAGCGGCCATGAGCACCCAGAGCACGCTGCCGATGTCGCCGACCAAGTCTTGCTTGAAAGGTCGAATGTTGGGTCCGATCTTCGCTTGCTCGAACATCTCCATGCTGATGCCCGGCGCCAACGGGAAGCGCTCGTAGATCATAGGCAGCATACGAGCCACGTCGGCGTTGGCTTGCTCGATTGAGGCGCCAGGCTTAAGCCGGGCCACGCCCCGATAGCTAAACTGCCCAACGAATATCTCGTCGCGGTCTAACTGCATTGGCAGAATGAGCGAGGGGCGGCGATCAAGGAAGCGGAACGACTCAGGCATGACGCCGATAATTTCTCGCGGGCGGCCATCGACCAAGACGGACTCTCCGATGACGTTGGGATTGGAATCGAACTTTCGTTGCCAATAGCCGTAAGTCAGAATCGCGGTGTCGGCGGCGCCGGGAACATCGTCTTCCGCACTGAACCAACGTCCGTGAAGCGGAGGCACGCCGAGTAGCGGCAACGTCCCGTCGGTGACCCTCAGCACTTCGACTTGCTCTGGTTCGGCGAGTCCGGTGACCGCGGCGGAGCCGCCGTTCCAGAGGCCAACGTCTTCAAAGAATCGCGATTCCTCGCGATAAACGATGTAAGTGGTGGGCGAAGCGTTGAGGGCATCGAGGTTCAGACCAGGCGCGGTGTGCCAGACGCCGACCAGACGCTCGGAATCGGGGAAGGGCAGAGGCTTCAGCAACACGCCATTGAGCACGCTAAAGATGGCGGTGTTTGCGCCGGTCCCTAGCGCCAAGGTGAGTAAGGCAACGGCAGCGAAACCAGGCGAGCGTCCCAGGCGCCGAAAGGCATATCGCAGGTTGAGGGGGGAGGCCATACCGAAGTCATACGAGTACGGCGGGCCGAAGTTCAACGCCCAATGAAAAACGGAGCCCGGCGACTGTAATGCCGGGCTCCACATGAAGCAAGTGGGGGTATTTCCCCGCGACGTCTTAGCTCAAGCGCCAGCCTTGATCGAGGCGGAAAGTGAGTACCGATTCGGCCGGAATGCGAACTGTATCTCCGCGGGTCAGGACTTGTGCGGCTGCACCGCCGGCTGCGCCAACCGCGGCGCCAACTGCGGCGCCCTGTCCACCGCCGGCAACGGCGCCAATCAACGTACCGATCGCTGCTGCGCCGCCGACCATCTCAGCCGTGCGGCGGTTTGTGCCGAGGCCGCCGGGACCGGCTTCTTCCGCAGCGGCAGTGGCGACGTCATACTTACGCCCCTTCACCGTCACTGAATCCACGCCAAGGGAAACGGTGCGTGTGCCGACGGCTCCGCCGCTATCAGCGGCAACGACGATGAGTTCCGCCTCGGAACCACGCGGGACAATAACATTACCAGAGCGGTCGACGATGTCTTGCGCTACTTCGGCCATGAACTTCTTGCCCGGCTCGTTGGTTTCAATCGATTCGTTTACCCGCACGGCGAAATCCGTGCCGGGCGGAATGTAATTAGGATCGTCCGTGTCCGCTTGCACCGTGCTCGTGGTGGGCGTGGTGGGACGATCTTGATCCGTTCTTGTTAGCTGGCTCGTGCTGCATCCGAAGGCCAACACCGCCGCTAGTAGGGTTCCTGCAATCGTTGTGTGTCTCATGCTTTTCTCCTTTTTGAACCGGGCGCGGCGTCATCTGCCGGGTAGATAGGGAAACCGATTAACCTGTTACTGTGATAGCCCAGCTGCGCGGAATCGTTCTTGTCAAGCAGCCCAACGCGGCGGTGGTCGATGTCGGCGGCGTCGGCTACGCTTTGACCATTCCGGTGTCGACGTTCTCGAACCTGCCGAATATCGGTGATGAGGCGACGTTTCAGGTGCACACCCATGTGCGCGAGGACGCGCTGGCGCTGTTCGGCTTTTTGACGACGGCGGAGAAGGAGATCTTCGAGAAGCTGATTTCGGTGAACGGCGTCGGACCGCGATTGGCGGTGACGGTGCTGTCAGGTTTGCCCACCACGGACCTGCTGACCGCGATTCGCTCGGGCGACGTTAACACCTTGATAAGGATTCCCGGAGTTGGGCGAAAAACAGGCGAAAGGATTATCCTAGAGCTACGGGAAAAGTTGGGCGCCATGGAAGGCCCTGCGGAAAGCTTTGGACAATCGGCAACGAGCGCATTGGAACACGACGTGATTTCGGCGATAGTCAATCTCGGTTGTTCGGCGGATGCTGCGAGGGCCGCGGTGAAGAAGGCGCAGCAAGACGGCGCCGACGCCGAGTTCGAACCGCTCTTTCGCAAGGCGCTCAGCTTGGTTCGCCGTTAGGACTTGACCTGTGGCTGAAGAGCGCATCGTATCGGCTGCTCCGATTGACGAGGATCGTCAACTGGATTTGGCGCTGCGTCCGAAGTCGCTCGACGACTTTGTCGGCCAAGACAAACTCAAAGAGAATCTGGCGATCGCGATCGAAGCCGCGCGCAGGCGAGACGAGGCGCTGGACCATATTCTGCTCTACGGCCCTCCCGGCCTGGGCAAGACGACGCTGGCGGCAATCATCGCCCACGAGCTTGAAGTTCGTATCGATTACACCGCGGGACCGGTACTACAAAAAAAGCTCGATCTAACTGGAGCGCTGACGGCGATCCAGAGCAAGCAGGTCTTCTTCATTGATGAGATTCACCGTCTGCTGCCGGATGTGGAGGAGATGCTCTACTCCGCGCTTGAGGATTATCGCGTCGATCTGATGGTCGGCGCGGGACCAGGGGCCAGAACGCATTCCATTCCCATTCCGCCGTTCACGGCGATTGGCGCGACGACGAGGGCGGGGCTGATCAGCGCGCCGCTGCGCGGACGGTTTGGCTTGGTCTTGCGGCTGAATCCCTATGGCACGGCGGAACTCACGCGGATTGTAGTGCGCTCGGCGTCGTTGCTGGGAGTAGAGATTGACGCCGAAGGCGGCCTGGAGATCGCCAAACGCAGTCGGGGCACGCCGCGAATCGCCAATCGATTGTTGCGTCGCGTGAGGGACTACTCCGAGGTGCGCGGCGACGGCCAGATCAACCGCGAAACGGCGAGGATCGCGCTCGATCTCCATGAAGTCGATCCTCATGGCCTCGACGAGGTTGACCGCAAGGTCATGCACACGATCCTGGCAAAGTATGCCGGCGGACCGGTGGGATTGGGCACCATCGCTGCATCGGTGGGCGAAGATGCCAGTACGATCGAAGAGGTCTACGAGCCGTACCTGATGCAGCTCGGATTCTTGGATCGCACGCCGCGTGGGCGCGTCGGAACCCAACTCGCTTTCGAATACTTCAAACTCAGCCCGCCGACTCGAGGGCAGCTGGGGTTAGAGCTGTGAAGTTCCGCGCAACGGGTGAGGCCAGGAACCGTTTAGACTGGTGAATTCAACCGTATGAGCGCTGCGCGTTATATCGCGATCGAAGGACCGTTGCGAGTGGGCAAGTCCAGTTTGGCCAAGGCGTTGGCTGGCCGGATCCATGCACGGACGATCCTCGACACCGAGCAGAATCCGCACCTGGAAGACTTCTACAAGAATGCTCCCGGAGCCGCCTTTCGGACCCAGATGTACTTCCTGTTCGAACGCTTCAAGCAGCTCAGCCGGGCCGGCATCGAGCACTCGCATACGCCGATCGTGGCCGACTACATCTTCGAGAAGGACAAACTGTTCGCGTATCTAAACTTAACGGATGAGGAAGCGTCCATCTACGACAGCTACTATCAGTACTTTCACGAGTCGACGCCGACGCCGGACCTGGTGATCTACCTGAAGGCATCGCCTGAGGTCTTGCGAGAGCGTATTGCCCGCAAGGCGGTCACGGCCGAGGCCAAGATATCCGCCGATTACTTGCATGAAACCGTGCGGGCGTACGAGCATTTCTTCTCGCACTATCGCGCGGCGGACGTCTTGGTTGTCGACACCACAAAGGTGGATTTCGTTCAGAATCCTGCTGATCTTGAGGAACTGCTGCAAGAGCTGAGCCGGCCCGTACACGGCACGCAATACTTTCTCCCGCTCGGTTCCTAGCGAGGCCCCGCATGGAAATCACCGCAGTCGCGCTGCTGGCCGCTTTCGGCGGCGGCGTTTTCGCCGCGGGCGTCGGTGCGCTGCAAGCCTTCATCTTCACCGGGTTTGCGGTGATTGCCGGGGCGGCAATGGCCGGAGCGGGCGGCGGCGATGCCATGCTGGCTCAGGTGGCGTTCGGACCGTTCTTGGGGCCGCACATCTCCTTCGCGGGCGGGGTGGCCGCCACCGCTTACGCTGCCCGGCGGGGTCTCATGCCCAACGGCCGAGACATCGGCGTGGCGCTGATGGGACTGAATCGTCCGGATGTGCTGTTGATCGGAGGATTGTTTGGCGTAGTTGGCTACCTCGTTGAACGCGGTCTGGCCGGGTTGGGCTGGGGCTCGTGGACGGACACGATCGCTGTGACCGTGGTCTTGTCGGCAATTCTGACGCGGCTTGCGTTTGGGCGCACGGGGTTGTTTGGGCGCGTGGCGCCGGGCGGAGGACAGTTCCGTACCAGCGACGAAGCTCGCTGGCTGGCCTGGCAGGAGGCGCCGGCGCAGGTTGCGGTAATCGGGGTCGGGGCCGGCTTGGCCTCCGCCTATGTGGCAATCTCGCTGGGTGCGGCAGGCGGCGGAGCAGTTGTCGGTTTCGGCATAGCTGCGGCGTCTCTGTTCTTCTTGCATGCCGGCGGCTCGTTGCCGGTAACCCACCATATCGCCCTGCCTGCCGCTTTGGCGGCGTTAGCGTCGGGCAGCATCGTTGTCGGGGCCGTATTCGGCGTCATCGGAGCGCTGACCGGCGAGTTTTACTCGCGCTTGCTCTTGATTCACGGGGATACACATATCGATCCGCCGGCAGCGGCGATCGGCACTACGGTTCTCTTCTTGAGACTGGCCGAGTTGAGCGGGTTAGCGGGACCTTAGCGGCCTTGCAGCAGCAAGGGTCGTTGCAGCTGGGTCAGGCCCTGGCCGGGGCGATAGAAGGTGATCATGGCCACCGGGGGACCGCCGCCCATACCCAGCATTTCTTCCACCGAGCGAATCGACTCGACCGCGCCGTAAAGCAGCAAGCCCCAGGCGTCGTCGTTGCCGGAGACGGTGATGCGGCGAACCAAGGCGGATTCGCCGGCGTCGGCCATCAGGCCAACGCCGCCCCGCGCCAATCGCGCGTCCTTCCAGTAATCGATGCCGAAGCCGTTCACCAGCGTAGTGATCTGGTCACCCGCCAAGCGAACCGAAACGCCATTGAAGTCGTCGGCCTTGGCCAGGTCGGAGGGGATCTCAATGGGCTGTGAGAATGCTTCACGAACGCCGTCGACTACCGCTTGCCGGACGAGGGAGAAGCGCGGCGAGTCCGGCGAGCCCTCCATGTTGAGCTTGAAGCGGTAGTAGTTCGACTGATCTGCGGTGCGAACGGTCCAGCCCATGGCGCCGCTCTGGACCCGTGTTTCGAAATCGAGCCGGTAGTCCTGCAACTCGGTCGTGGATGAGAGTACAGTAAGTCCGCGCGTAACTGTAGCCCAGCCCGCCGGGTCGACGCGCAACGAATTAGAGCCTTTCCACTTGTCGAGGCCATTGGAGAAATCATCGACGATGAAAAACGCGGCGCGATCCTTCATCGGCGTAGATAACTGACGGATCACGTCGGCAATTGGCTCAGTCGCGCGATCCAAGCTGGCGCGGGTCCAGGTATTCCAGGGTACGTTGATGGTGCTGGCTAGAAGCAGAACCATGGCAACGGCCACAGCCCGCGAAAACTGCTTGCTGAGGAAGAGACCTTCGACCGCTTCCCAGAACCAAATCTTGCGAGGAGGCTCATCCAGGATGGGCGGCAGCTCGGACCGGCTGTCGCTCAATCCTAGATCGATGTCGCCGGCGAGTCCCCAGTCCGCTGAGGATTCGAGACTCTTATTGGACAGCGTCGATACCGGAGCAGGCGTTCCGGGGGCCAGGATGCGGTCGCGACCGCCTGAACTGGGCGATAGCAGAGAATGCCAAAGGGGCTCGCTTGTCGTCTTGGTTACCGCATCGAGACTTGGAATCTCGGGCTCAACGAAGGTCAAAACGGGCGAAACGCCAGAAGCGGCAACAGCTACCGCGAGTTTTTGGCGTGAGAGCAGCCGGGCCGGAGCGAGTTGGATTCTGGGAAAGCGCAACGGGGAGCGGCGGAGCGCTTTAATGTGCGGAAAGGACGCCGGTTTCAGTTCCTGGCGGTCCAGTTTTGGTTCCAGCGTTAGGAACGTATCGGCAGCAGGGAACTGGGTTCCGGAGAGAATTTGTCCGGTGCGTTTTCCTTGATTCGATGCGCCGTTCATCCTTCGTCGCCAGCGGAGAGATCGCACGGTTTTCCGTGAATTCTCCCACTCCTGTGCCCCCCATAGTATGACCAGCAACGGAGTCTTTCCAATTGGCGATTCACTCTATTCCAAAGTTCGGACGAAAGCCTTAGAAATAGAAGGAGATCCGGGAACTTTGGTTTTCCTGGCAGCCGCATTTTCTCTAGGGGTCAGCATTCATTGAAGTCGGGGCGCGGGGGTGGGTTGATCTGGCCTTGTGGCGCTGGGCCGGGGCCGGTTCGAACGGGGCTGAACACCTGAAAACTTGTGCGGCGTTCACTGAGGTCTGCATCAAAGACCTCCGCGGCTCTGCGATGAGGGCTGGCGAGAAGCACTGAGGCAGGAACGAATGGAGCTTTACGCGCCCTTATGGACCGCGCGCGAAGGGGGTATAGCACTTGCCCCCAGAAGGTCTCGGGAACCCCCGCCCCGGGAACTCCGACGCGCTGCGGTCGAGCGGCGGTGGGCATGTAGAAAGTACCGAATAGGATGTCCCAGAGCGGGAATAACCCGGCGAAATTTTTGTTTTTCGATTCCGCGTGCGCACTGTGGTGCCAGCGGTGAAAAGTCGGGCTGGCGATCACGTAACGAAATGGTCCGAATGACCAGTTCACGTTGGCGTGCAGAAGAAAAGCGTGGACCGCCAACAGGGGAAGGAAGGAGGCCAGCAGCAAAGGAGAGAAGCCGACTAGAACGAACGGCACGCCGCGCATAAGCCTGCCGAGAAAGTCATTGAGCGGGTGGAGGCGCACCGTGCTCATCCAGTCCATCTCCTCCGAACTATGGTGGATCGCGTGGATCGACCATAGCCCTCCGTGGAGCAGGCGGTGCGTCCAATAGCCGATGAAGTCGCCGATCACGACGACCAGGATCGCTTGCTCGAGATGAGGAAGGCGGCTCAGCGGTCCCCAACCGTGAAGCCAGATGTCGGAATTCCAGGGAATTCCGGCTAGCCAGAAGAGCGCTAGGAGCGTGACGGCGAGGATGAGGCGCCCTAGGTTTTGGGTGATCAGCGGCGTAAAGAGCAAGTACCAGGCGTCGGTGGCCCAACCCTTTCGAAATCTGCGCTGAGTAGGCCGGTTGGGCCAGCAGAACTCGATGACTACGAATGCCAACACCAATAGGCAGCCTGCGAAAGTCAATTTCTCAGCAAGGTGAATCGCAAACAAAGCCACAGGTCCATCATAGAAAAATGCCGCTCTGGCGGGGCATCGCGAGCCCAAGAACAAGACTGCCGACCGCGGAGGGTCGGCAGTCTTTCCGTTAAAGAGGGTGTATGCGGCTTGGCTAGCGCCTCCGGCCGCGACCCGTGCTGGTGGCATCGGTCGTTAGGGGGACCCGGCGGACGCGGCGGTTGCGGCTCGTCTTACCGGTGACGCTGGTGCAGCGGCCGAATTCGACTGTGATGTTATAGTCCTTCGCCGTCGACCACATGCATGTATTGCCGCTCGACGAACTGCATCCGGTGAGGGCCTGGACGCAAGAGTTGCCGCTGGGAATCGCCGTCAAGGTAAGCGGCTGCCATTGGTCGGGGTTGATCTTGGTCGTACAGCCGTCAGCGCAGTCAATGCCGAGCGGTTCGATCTCGACCGAGCCGCGGCTGCCGACGACAGAGACGACGACATCAAGGGCCGTGGCGGCGGGCGGCGGTACGATTGAGGGCGGCGTCACCGTTAGGCCTGCTGTCTTCTGTACTGTTCCCGATTGGACGGTTCGAGTTACAGCAGCCTTGACGGCATAAGATTTCGACTGCGCGGGGAGGACGAGCGGGGTCGCGGCTATGACTGTCGACGCAGTAGCGCCCGGCGCGACGGTTAAGCCAGAGGCGTCAAGAGCGGCTGACACTTCATTTGTCGGCAAGCCGCCAAATAGGGCGCTGGATGTGAGCGAGAACGTGCTCGACTGGCACACCGCGGTGTCGTTGTTGGTGAGACTGACGGTGTAGCTCAGCGGATTGGGATATACGGTATTCCCATTTACGGGGCTCAGGGTCAGGCTCGGGAGCGAGCGCAAGCACGTCAAGGCTGGCGGCGCTACGACCAGCAGCGCAGTGTCTTGAACCAGTTGGGAAGGGTTGGAGCGCGACACGCTGGCGGTGACGGTATGGTTCGTCGGTGCGGTGACCGATTTGGTCGGCGTCACCGTAACAATTGTGGTCTTTGAGGCGCCCGGCGCGATGCTAAGTAGGGAAGCGGAAACGCTTGTGCTAGCTAGGTTTGTGGAACTGCCGCTGATTGAGAAGGAACCCGCGCTACATGCCGAGCTGTCGTTGTTGACAACGGTCAGCGTGAAGTTCGCCGGGTTCGGAAACTCTGTGTTGCGGCTGTCTGGGCTGAGGCTCACGGTCGGGGCGGCGGGTTGGCAAGCCGGCGCTAGCGTCACGGTGAAATTCGAACTGGCTTGAACTGTCTGCGAGGGGTCCGCGCGGAGCGCCTTGGCGGTGATCGAGTAGGTGCTTTGGCTTGTTGGCGCTGAGGTCGGGGTAACGGTAACCGTGGTGGTCTTGGTCGCGCCCGGAGCAACGGAAAGAGACGGTGCGATGCCGGTCGAGATATTTCCTGCAGCCTGGCCGCCCAGTTGGGCGAACGCGCTCATCGAGAAGGAGGTTGCGCTGCAGGCGCTGTTGTCGTTGTTCGTCAACGAGGCGGTGAAGGTGGCGCCGGTCGGGAATTGTGCCGTCCGAGAAACGGGGCTGAGCGATATGGCCGGCGCGGCGGGGACGCATTGCAGCGGCGGCACGACGGTCAAACCCGCGTCGTCCTCAGCGGACTGATTGGGGTTGGATCGAGCGGCCTTGGCGGAGACCATGTAGTTGCGGGCGTCGGAGGGCTGGACCGAGGGCGTGGCCACGAGGGTTGTCGTGCCCGTGGAGCCGGGCGCGATCGTGAGCACCGTGTTGTTGACGCTCGTCGAGACCTCACTGGTGACCGAGCCATTGTAAAGAGCCTTGGACGTCATGCTGTAGGAGGAGGAGCCACAGGCGCTGCTGTCGTTGTTGGTGACCGATACCGTGTAGCTCGCCGCCGCCGGATAGTTAGCGCTCTTACTGCTGGGACTGACGCTGATGGTTGGGGGATTGGTTGAGCAGGGAGCCGCGGCGCCGTAGCTGACGGTCACCTGGAGACCGGAGTCCGTTGCGGAGCCGATCTTGATCGACAGATCGCTATAGGGGTCGTTCCAGGTTTGTCCCGACTCGAGCGTGGCGTCTAGGAAGCCGCCTGAGCTGGTCGGCGTGAAATCGAGCAGCAAGGAGTTGGAATTCCCGTTGCCAAGGTGCAGCAAAGCGCCATTGCCTGGGTAGGCTGGCGGCCCCGCTTTGAATTCGCCCAGTTGCCGGCGATATTCCAGCCAGATGCGCTGCGATCCGCTCGAACCGCGCTTGATGTCGAGGGCGCGAATGCCGCTTGTCTTTGTGAACGGCACAACTGTGAACGTGCCGGAGGAGTTGACCGACGTTGGACTCAACCAGCCGAGCTGTTTCTTCTGTGGCGCGGCGTAGTGGCCGTCCGTCCAAAAGCCCATCGAGGAGTACCGGTCGCCATACTCATCCCTTGTGCCGCTGCTGTTCGTGGGGCCCACAGCGTCTGAGCCGTAGTCGACCGTGCTGGCATGATAGAGGCCGAGGGTATGGCCGCCCTCATGAGTTGTGAGCTGGACGGTCTTCTGAGCAGTGCCCATGGAACTGAGCACTTGAAGGGCGTAAGAGATGGTATTGCCGTCCGGGCTAGAAACCCAGCAGCCAATGGAGGCCCGGCCCGCGAACGAACAGCCGTTTGAGGGCTTGGGGAAAATAATCACCGCGCGCTGGTAGTTCTGGAAGTTCACATCTGCATTGGCGGCTACCAGAGCGGCACTGCGAAGGGCGTCGGACTCGCTGCAAGAATACTCGCGATCCAGGGTGTACCAAGCGTCGGATCCCGATGGGTAAACGTCGCCGTCGGCCCACGTGGCGCCGTAGGAATTTTCATCCCAGAAGTTGCTGACGGTCATGCCGCTGGAGCCGAACATCCAGCTACTTAGTGAAGAGTTCGACAAGCTAGGGTTGGTTCCGGGAAATTTCACTTTGATGACCGCAAGCCGTTGCACGCCAGTGGTGCTGCACGATGCGGCGGCGTCGGCTTCCGTCGTGAGGCTCGCGGACTCGGCTACGATGGATTCCCCGACCAGCATGCCGTCGACTCTCAACAGGCTGCCGGCCTCAGCGACCGGGGAATCCCCCGAAAAACGCATGCGGTAGCGGTCCCGGCCGACTCTCAAGCGGTGGATGAGGCGGTGGTCGTTCAGATCCTCGTTATCTTCTACTTCGATCTCAAGAACCCCAATCAAGGAACCTCGGCGCTCGACGCGAGCCGCGGATTCGGGGAATGCGCGCGCCACGTCGCCGGCTACGTCGGCCGGCAGTGCGGCATCGAGGGCCGCATCCGGCGATTCGGCCGCCAGTGCAGACAGCGCCTCCTCGCGCTGTCGCAGCAATTCCTTGGCCTGCTCCCGTATAGCTGAGATGTCGCCTCCGCCGCGTACCGAGCGGGAATAGACCCGCAAGATCTCGTTGTTCAGCCTCGTGACCGTCTTGCTTGTTTCACTCTGCTCCGCTCCGAGGGCCGGAAGGAACACTAAAGCGACTGCAAGGCAGACCGACAGTCTTTGAACAAAATGCATGGATAATTCCTCTCCGAGCAGCGCATCGAGCGCGCCGGTCCGCGACAGGCACATCTACAAACTTGGGGCTTTAGGACGAGGCTACGGTGCGTCGGCACGTGAGCTGTATCGGTACGAACACCCAACTTCCGGCTAATCCTCCCTAGGCCTCTAGGGGTTTTCCCACTAATACGTACAGGCCTAGGAGGAGGCCTAGGGCCAGTGAAACGCTAGCGGAGAGAATGGTTAACGAATATAGAAGAGGCTCAACCGGGGCACACCGGCTTGCTCGAAAGCCTCTCTGTGAAGGTACTGTTTCTCTAATAAGGTCAGCTGGTCGGCCGTCATCTTTCCGCGGTAAGGCGCCAGTTGACGCTGCAATCGCATACGACTTTCCACGAGTCGGTCCTCTTCTAAGGTCTGTAGGGCGGCTGCAAGCAGCTTCTCTTCCCAGAGGCTGAGCCGTTGTTCCAGGGTTTCTAGGTCACCCAGCGTGCCGTCCGCGGCCGCGGCGGCGAGCCTCCGCAAAGCCCGAGCCGCTAATTGCGCGGCTTCGGCGAGCGGGTTTGGAGACTTCGTTGAACAGCGTTCCAGGGAGTCTGCATTTGAAGCCAAGTACGTGGATAAGCTTGAGGGCTCAAATGTTTCATCGGACGAAAAACTTTTTTCACGGAGCGCGCCGCCTTCGGCAAGTTCCTTGGCGGCTGCCAGAATTTCTTGGGCGCAATAGGCCAACGAATTGACCTGACGGAACTTACGGCTGCGCTGGCGCCACTTTTCGAAGGCCCTGTCGATGCCTTTCAATACGGCTTCCAACGGTACGCCTGATTCTTTCCATGACTCGATGAGCGCCCAGTCCAAAGGCGAGAGCAGAAAAATCCCGCTGCCTCGCGCCTGCTGAAAACGTTCTTCGATCTCGGTGTAGTAGTTGAAGTAGTTCAAGGGATCGGCCATACGCAGATTACGGCTGCCTGGGACTTGCAGCCGATTTTCTCAAACTAGGGCCTTACCGACGCTGCGCTTCGGGCGGCATGCAGTTTTTCGGCCGCAGGATTGAGCGAGGGCTTCTGGGCTTTACGGTTCTGCTACTCTGCGCAGCATCATGGTGATTCGACGAATCGGAGTGCTGTCCATGGGCAAGATATCCGCCGCGCTCTATGGAGCAATGGGCCTGATATTTGGAATCCTTTTCGCGCTGGCGACCCTTCTAGGAGGAACTATGGGTCAAGCGGGGAGAGAAGCTACGGCGCCCGCGCTCATTTCCGCGCCATTCGGCTATGGGGCGATCGTATTCATGCCCCTTCTCTACGCGATCATTGGTTTCCTGTTCGGCGTCGTTTTGGCGTTCATCTACAACCTCGTCGCCAACGCAGCGGGCGGGCTCGAGTTGGAGATCGACAGTTAGCC
>CAZYOX010000037.1:0-11679 GCA_964649285.1 uncultured Bryobacterales bacterium
TGCTCTATTGCCACTTCGGCGAGCCGGTACGGGCAGAGATCCGCGAAGGAGTGGTCGCCGGGATTGCGCCAGACGTGATCGTCAAGCAGCTGGTAGACAAATACGGTGCGATCATCCTTGGTCAGCCCGCGGCTGAGGGCTTCGGCGCTCTGGGTTGGACGATGCCCTTTATCGCTATCCTCGCTGGCTTGGCGATCGTACCGCTGGTCATTCGCCGCTGGAGGCAGAATCAGCTTGCCGCTGAAGCGGCTGCTCCGCCGCATGCTGCCCTGGACGAAGATGCGCTGAGGCGCTTCAAGGCCGAGATTGACCGCGATCTGGCAGCCGAAGAATAGTTATCGCCCGAATGTTTATCGCTGCCGCCATCCTTCTGCTGGTGCTCGCCTTCGCCGCGCCGTTGCTGGTTCGCGCGAAGGACCTGCCTGCCGTGCCGCCGCCGTCCCCCACGCTGCATCTGGAGCAGCGCCGGACTACGATCTATGAGAACCTGCGGGACCTGCAGAACGAATACCGCATGGGCAAACTCTCGGACGAAGACTATCAGGCGACGAAGCAGGACCTGCAAGCCGAACTGGCGGCTGTCATGGCGCAGATCGAACAAGCGAAGCAGCAGCCTGCCTCAGCGGAGGAGGAACCGGCTTGAAGCGCTTGACCTTGACCTTTTCCCTGCTGCTGCTGGCATTCGGATCGGCTAACGCGGCGGTCACCGGCAAGGTGATCAATCGAACGACGGGTCAGCCGGCCGCAGGGGTGCCCGTAACGCTGATCAAGATGCAAGTCAGCATGGATCCCGTCGACGAAGTGTTCACCAACAACGCGGGTGAATTTTCCTTTGACGACGACTTGCTGGATGCCTCAGGCGCCCGTACCGTGGGCATGCTGCGAGCGGAACACCAAAGCGTCAATTACAGCCAGATGATTGGTCCGATGATGCCCAAGGAAGGCATCGAAGTCGAGATTTTCGATTCCGTCACCAGGCCGTTGGAGCCGGTGCAACGCATCGTGATTCTGGAGCCTGGCCCGCAGGAAGTCGTCGTCAACGAGAGCTTCTTGTTCTCCAACGACGAGACGCCGCCGGTGACGTTCCGTAATGCGGTGCGGGGCGCTTTGCAGTTCTATTTGCCCGAGGCTGCAAAAGGAATTGTGGAGGTCCAAGGCGTCGGTCCCGCCAATATGCCCCTGAATGCCTCGGCCGATCCGACGGAGGAAGCCGGCTGGTACAAGGTGGATTTCCCGATCAAGCCTGGTCCCAACCGCATCGGCCTTACCTATGTGGCCGCGCGGCCCCCGGACGGCGAGGCCCTCACGCTGCCCACGCGCTATCCGGCGGCCCATACGCGAATCGCCGCGCCTGCCGGGCCGTCAGGCGTGAAGTTGGCCGGCGCCAATCTCACTTCCATGGGCATCGAACCACAAATGCAAGTGGAGATCTTCGACTTGGCGCAGGGGGCGGAGGCGGCCGTCACCATCGAGGGTTCCTTGGCGCCGCGGCCCGAAGCGGCAGGCGGCGTGGGCGGCGGTTCTCCGAATCAGATCTCCATACAGAACGCGCCCATCGCGGCCGAACTCTGGTGGATTCTGGCCATCATCGCAGGCATCCTCGGGATCGGTTTCTATAACCTGACCACGTCGAAAGCATGACGGACTCCGCAATTCGGGTCGAAAACGTCACGAAATTTTTCGGCGACTTCCCTGCTGTTCGATCAGTCTCGTTTGATCTGCCGCGCGGAGCGGTTTTGGCCCTGCTGGGGCGCAATGGCGCTGGCAAGACCACGATGCTCGACATGCTCGCCGGCACCTCTTCCCCCTCTAAAGGAAGCATCGAGATCGGCGGAGCCGTGAACGACGTGGACCGCCGCCGGAAGGTGGGCATTCTCGGTCACGGCCAGTGGCTTTACGATGATTTGACGGCAACCGAAAACTTGGAGTTTTTCGCCAAGCTTTACGATGTCGCCGGAGCCGCGCAAAAAATCGAGAAATGGTTAGAGGACGCAGGACTGGCACGCTTCCGCCACGCGACCGTCGGGGAATTCTCGCGCGGCATGCGGCAGCGAGTAGCCGTCGCAAGGGCATTCTTGCACGACCCGGAGATCTTGCTGCTCGACGAGCCCTGGACCGCTCTCGATGACCGGGCTATTGAATTTCTCTCCGGGAAAATACGGCAAGCCCAACAGCGCGGCTGCACCATCGTGGTTTGCTCGCACCAGTTGCGCGAAGCTTTGGAAGTCGCCACCGACGTTGCAGTGCTCGATCGGGGCCGCCTAGCGCTCTTCTCCCCCAACGATGCGGAGCTGCGGGCCGCGCCCGAAACGCTGTACCAAAGGATCTCGTGACCTTATCCCTCCGGCAGTCGTGGGCGATCGCCGCCAAGGATCTGCGCATGGAACTGCGCAACCGCGAGGTTATCAGTTCCGTCGGCGCATTCGCGTTGATTGTCCTGATGCTCTTCTCGTTCGCCTTCGATCCGATCACGAATCCCGAGGCGCGCTCGACGTCCGGCGGGCTGCTGTGGGTTGTCTACGCATTCGCAGGAATTCTGATTCTCAACCGCAGCTTTGGGCGCGAAACCGCGAATGGTTGTCTAACGGGACTGACGGCCGCCCCTGCGGGCGGCGGCGCTGTCTTTCTGGGCAAAACGCTCGCCAGCTTTACGCTGCTGTTCCTGCTTGAGATCGTCTCGCTGTTTGTCTTCAAAGTGTTTTACGACTTGAGTTGGGCGGGCTCCAATGCCGCCTTCCTAGCGGTTCTGTTGCTGGGCGCTTGGGCCTTGGCATCCACCGGCTCGATGTTCGGAGCAGTCACCGCCAACAACCGGTTACGAGAGCTGATGATGCCAGTCTTAGTGCTGCCGATGGTCCTGCCGGCGTTGATAGCTTGCGTTCAACTCACGACGCTCATCTTGGCCGGCGAACCAATCGGCGAATCCTTCATCTGGATGCGGCTGTTGGTTGTTTTCAACATAATCTTCACCCTGCTGGGCGCGATCTTGACCGACTTCGTCCTCGGTTCGCGATAGTGGCGGCAGGCAGTTAGGCGGCTTCATCCGCGCTGATATTCCGCTGTTCATTCCCGCTGCGACCGCGGCGGGGAACCTTGGAAGCTAACGCTCGCAGCCGCGAACCTTGGGCTGGCGGAAGATCGACACGGGGGATCGACTCGTCGGGAAAGGCTGCCTGCACGGCGTCGATGAGACGGATTTCCGGCGATTGTATCGCCTGTTCCAGGCCTTCAATGACTGTGTCGAGCCAACGCTTTTTGCGGCGTAAATCTCCGAGTAGTCTGTCGATATCAAGGCTCTCTCTCTGCGCTGACGGCATCCGGACCTCCCCGTACTAAATGGCATAATTGCTGGATAATTTGGGAGACGGCCTCTGCGCAAGTGATTGTAATGCCAACCTCTCAGGTTTGACTACGCAGTTGGGGAGTAAAGACTTCGTATAGACAGCCAGACGGATCGCCTGCACGCTGAACGGGTAAAATCGGGAAATTATGCTGAAGAAGTCTCACATCGCCGTGGTCGGCGCCGGCAACCTAGGCGGAGCGCTAATCAGGGGCCTTCTCGAGGCTGGCCTGCCGGCCGCTCGCCTGCGGGCGGCCGATGCGTCCGCCGCCCGCAGGCGGGAACTCAAGAAGGCCTACGGCGTCGATGCAACGGCATCGAACGTGGATGCCTGCCGAGGCGCGGATGCAATTGTCCTGGCGGTGAAGCCGCATATCGTCGCCCCTGCTGTGCAGGAGATAACCGCAACTATCACCAAGAAGCAACTGTTGATTTCTCTAGCGGCTGCCGTCCCGATCGGCGCGATCGAAGCGAACCTGTCTGGGACGCAGCCGATCATCCGCGCCATGCCCAATCTGGCGATGACGGTCGGTCGTAGCGCGACAGCTCTTTGCGCCAACTCCGCGGCAACAAAGGCGCACCGCGACCTCGCTCTGGAGATTTTCGAATCCGTGGGATTAGCGCTGTTCGTCAACGAGGCGCAGATGCACGCCGTCACGGCGCTTTCCGGCAGCGGTCCGGCCTACGTGGCCTTGGTGGCCGAGGCTCTCGCCGCAGGGGGCGTCAAGATGGGTCTGCCGGCCGCGATTGCCGCCGCCTTGGTCAACCAGACTCTGCTCGGCACTGCCGAGTTGCTGACGGAAACCGGCGTTCACCCGGGCGTCCTCCGCGACCAAGTCAGCACGCCTGGCGGCACAACCATCTACGGGCTGCACGAACTCGAACAAAACGGCGTGCGCGCCGGACTCACTTCGGCCGTCGAGGCGGCCACGGAGCGTTCCATCGAGCTGAGTTCCATCCTCAAGGGCTCGTCGTAGGAGCGGCCTGATAGGCGCTCGCTACGTTGTAGTAGTGAATGCAGGACAGATAGATCGACAGCAGGGCGCCCGTATAGAACACAGCCGTCAGGAATTGGCGATCCAACAGCAATTCTTTCGGCCCTAACCCTTCTTGAACTCGTTGGTACAGCACCCAGCCCACGAGGCAAACGCCTAGCAGGAGCGGGCCGATCACCAGCGCATCTTGGGCGAACACGAGCCTTCATTCTAGGCGTTTAGCGGCTCCTTTACACCCTAAACGGGCCTCCGCTACGATTGGAGTTCGCTATGGCCCCCACCGAGAACGAGTTGAGGAGGAAGATCGTCGAGATCGGCCGGCTCGCGTTCGACAAAGGCTGGGTTGCGGCCAATGACGGCAATATCTCCGTCCGTTTAGACGACGAGCGGATTCTGGCGACTCCCACAGGGGTCAGCAAGGGCATGATGAGCCCCGAAGACCTGATCATCGTCGACTATCAGGGCAACAAGATCCTCGGGCGACTGCAAGGCACTTCCGAGATCGCCATGCACATCGCGATCTACAAGGGACGCCCCGACGTCCATGCCGTCGTGCACGTACACCCGCCCGTAGCGACAGGCTTCGCCTCGGCCGGCGTCCCCTTGAACAAAGCCGTTCTGCCGGAAGTGGTGATTGGCCTCGGCTGCATCCCCACCGCCGCCTACGGACTGCCGGGAACGCCTGCGTTGACGGAGCCGCTGATTCCGCTGATTCCACACTACGACGCGATTCTGCTGGCAAACCATGGCGCCGTCGCCTACGGCAAAGATCTATTGCAGGCCTATTTCCGCATGGAGACTGTCGAGCATTTCGCGCGAATCAACCTCGTGGCGGAGATGCTCGGCGGCGCCAGAGCCCTGCCCCGCGCCGAAGTCGACAAGCTATTCGACTCGCGCACCCGTTACGGCGTACGATCTAAGGCGGCCCCTGCGCCGGGCTGCCCCACGGCGGCTGAAGATCTGGCGCCCAACGCGCCGAAAAGTTCTGAAGATGGATTCTGGGTCACGCGGCGGCAATTGGTCGACCTGGTCGAGCAAGCCGTCTTGGCTAGAGAGGAGAAGAGGTAACAAATGGGCGAAGCCCTCGGAATGATCGAAACACGCGGATTGACCTCCTTGATCGAGGCCGCGGACGCTGCCGTGAAGGCGGCGAATGTCACCTTGGTCGGCTGGGAAAAAATCGGATCCGGCTACGTCACCGTGCTGATGCGCGGCGATGTGGCGGCGGTCAAGGCCGCGACCGACGCTGGCGCTGCTGCGGCTCGCCGTGTGGGCGAGTTGATTGCCGTCCACGTGATCCCGCGTCCGCATGCCGACCTCGGCAAGATCTTCAACATCACCCGCAAGGACGCCTAACCTTGCGGGCCGTCAAGGCAAGTGAGCGATGATCCTAGCGCGCGTCGTAGGCACCGTCGTCGCCACCCGGAAGGATCCGCGGCTGGAAGGCCAGAAGCTGCTCATCGTGCAAACGGTGAGCCCGGACGGCGAAGTCAAAGCAAACAGCTACCTAGTCGCGGTCGATACCGTGGGCGCCGGCGTCAGCGATACCGTCATCACCGTGTCGGGCAGCTCCGCGCGCATGGCCGACGGCCTCAAAGAGACTCCAGTGGACACGGCTGTGGTCGGCATCGTTGATGACATCGCTCTCGATGCCGATCACGCCAAGCCTTCGCCCCGCAAAAACAAGGGGAAATAATGCGTTTGGGGCGCGTCACGGGAAAACTCTGGTCGACGGCGCGCATCGCTCAACACAGCGGCAAGCGCTACCTGATCGTGCAACCCATCGATGCCGATGGCGCCGACCAGGGCTCAACGCTCGTTTGCCTTGACGCCATCGGCGCCGGACCTGGCGACGTCATTTACTGGGCGCGAGGCAAGGAAGCGAGCCTCGCCTTCTATCCCGAAACCGTCAGTTCGGACGCGACCGTTGTCGGCATCGTCGACGAAATGATCTAGAACGTCATGTTGATCGGCAAGGTCATCGGCGAAATCGTCGCCTCCGAAAAACATCCCTCCCACGAAGGTCTGAAACTGCTCGCCGTTTCGGTGCTGGAGTTGGATGGTTCCTTGAGAGCGGATGCTCCGCATATCGCGGTGGACTCCGTCGGCGCCGGCGTCGGCGAGCAAGTGCTCATCACGTTAGACGGCTTCGGCGCCATGTCTTCCGTGGACCGCCGACTCGCGCCGATTGACTGCGCCGTCGTCGGCATCATCGACAAGATTCAACTCGTCGAGGCGCCATAGTTCCGGCTGCTGCGCTGATATCCTCGATAGCAGGGCGTCCATGGCGACTGCTGTCGAAAGCGTATTCCAGGCTCGCGGGCTCAGTAAGACCTACGACATGGGCGAAGTCCAGGTGCATGCGCTGCAGGGCGTCAACCTGGATCTTTTTCCCGGCGAGTTGGTCGTGCTGCTGGGACCTTCCGGCTCTGGAAAGTCGACTCTGCTCAACATCCTCGGCGGCCTCGACACGGCCACCAGCGGAACCGTCGACTACCGCGGCAAGGATCTGACGCGGGCCACCGACCGCGAACTGACGGAATACCGCCGCAATTACGTTGGCTTCGTTTTTCAGTTTTACAACTTGATTCCAAGTCTCACCGCCAAAGAGAACGTGGCCGCGGTCACGGAGATCGCTGAGAATCCCATGAAGCCCGAGGACGCGCTCAAGCTCGTCGGTCTCGGCGACCGCATGGACCACTTCCCCTCCCAGATGTCCGGCGGTCAACAGCAGCGCGTGGCCATTGCCCGAGCCATTGCCAAGAATCCTGCCGTGCTGCTTTGCGACGAACCAACGGGCGCTTTGGATTCCACCACGGGCGTCGTTGTGCTCGAAGCGTTGGAGCGTGCCAATAAGGAACTGGGCGCCACGACAGTCATCATCACGCACAACGCCGACATCGCCCGCATGGCCAACCGGATCGTGCATCTGCGCGACGGCCAAATCGTCAGCGAAGAACGCAACGAGGTCAAGACGGCCGCAAAGGACATCGTTTGGTGAGCGCTCTCCATAGGAAGCTGTTCCGCGAACTGTGGGGCATGCGCGGCCAGGCGCTGGCCATCGCGCTGGTCATCGCCAGCGGCGTCTCGACCTTCGTCATGGCGCTCAGCACCTTCCAATCGCTGGAAGAAACACAGGCTGCCTTCTATCGCGAGTACCGTTTCGCCGACGTCTTCGCCTCCATCAAACGCGCTCCGAACAGCATTGCCGACCGCATTCGCGAAATCCCCGGCGTCGATGTCGTGCAAACCGGCGTCGCTGCGGGCGTCAACCTCGACATCGAGGGCTACACCGACCCGGCGACCGCCATGCTCGTATCGGTCGGGGAAGACGGCAACTCCGAACTCAACCGCATCTACCTGCGTGAAGGGCGCTTGGTCGATCCCATGCGCGACGACGAAGCGGTCGTCAGCGAGGCTTTCGCTGAGGCGCAGGGGCTACGTCCTGGCGATCGTCTCGCAGCCATCATCAACGGCCACCGGAAAGAATTGACGTTGGTGGGCGTCGCCCTTTCGCCCGAGTTCGTCAACCAGATTAAACCCGGTTCCATGGTCCCGGACTTCAAGAGCTACGCCATTCTTTGGATGGCCGAGCGCCCCCTGGCCACGGCCTACAACATGGATGGCGCATTCAACAGCGTGGCCCTGACGCTAACCGCCAATGCCAACACCGCTGAAGTCATCGACCGCATGGACGACATCCTCGCACGTTACGGCGGCCGCGGCGCCTACGCCCGCGCGGACCAGGTCTCGCACCGCTTTCTCACAGAAGAGTTCCGGCAACTCGAATCGCTGGCCACGATCTTCCCGACCATTTTCCTTGGCGTCGCCGCGTTTCTGCTCAACGTCGTTTTCAGCCGGTTGTTCCAGACCGAACGCGAGCAGATCGCTACGCTCAAGGCGTTCGGCTATTCCAACTGGAGCATCGGCATCCACTATCTGCAATTCGTCGCCGTGATCGCAGCAGTCGGCGTTGTGTTGGGCATCATTGGCGGCGCCTGGCTCGGCAGCGGGATGAGTTCCATGTATATGGAGTTCTACCGCTTCCCTTATTTGCAGTACTTTATTGGCCCGTCGGTCGTCCTCATCGCTGTGCTGATTAGTCTCGGAGCCTGCGTGGGCGGCACGATTTTTGCGGTGCGGCGCGCCGTGAAGCAACCCCCGGCCGAAGCCATGCGGCCCGAGGCGCCGGCGCGCTACCGGCGAACTTGGTTCGATCGCACCATCCTGGCGAAGGCGTTTTCAGAACCGATGCGGATGATCGCTCGCAACATCCAACGCCGTCCGATGAAGGCGCTCAGCACGTCGTTCGGCATCTCGGCATCGTTCGCGATCCTGGTGATGGGCTTGTTCTCGAGTGACTCCATCGAGTACATGCTCGACGTCCAATACCGCTTGGCCGAACGCGACGACATCTCCGTCAGTTTCGTAGAGCCGACATCCTATAGCGCGTTGCTCGATCTGCAGCGGTTGCCCGGCGTGGAATACGCCGAGGGCTTTCGCTCGGTTCCTGTGCGGCTGCGCGTCGGCCATCGCACCTATCGCACAACCATCCTCGGGGTCCTGCCCGGCGGCGACCTGTACCGCACGTTGGACACCGAGTTGCAACCCGTCGAAACACCCGAAGGCGGCCTGGTGCTGACCGACTATCTCGCAAAGGTCCTAGAGGTGCGTCCCGGCGAGGAAGTGACAGTGGAAGTCCTTGAGGGCTCGCGCCCCGTGCGGGTCACGCCGCTGACAGGCACGGTCAATCAATTTCTAGGCGTCTCGGGATACATGAGATTAGACGCCTTGAACCGCTTCATGCGCGAAGGCCCGGCTCTTTCCGGCGTACGGCTTGCCGTCGACAGCGCCTACGAGACAGACGTCTTCGCTGCCATCAAACGGATGCCGCGAGTGGCAGGCACCGAGATCAAGCAACGCGCCGCCCAAAGTCTTCGCGACACCATGGGCCAACAGATCCTCATGTTCACGTTCATTGCCACGCTTTTGGCCGGAACGATCGCTTTCGGCGTCGTCTACAACAGCGCGCGCATCACGTTGTCGGAACGTTCTCGCGAACTTGCCAGCCTACGCGTTTTAGGATTTACGCGCGGCGAAGCGTCATTCATCCTGTTGGGCGAGCTGGCGATCTTAACGCTCGCGGCAATACCCCTCGGCATGGTACTGGCTACCGCGCTTTGCACGATGTTCATTCGATCTATGCAGACCGACCTATTTCGCATTCCGCTGGTCCTGGAGCCCAGCACGTTTGCTTACGCCGCGCTCGTCGTGTTGGTTTGTTCTGTTCTGTCGGCGCTTGTCGTGCGGACGCGCATCAACCATTTAGACTTGGTAGGGGTTCTCAAAACGCGGGAGTAGCTTACCGGTGAAGACGCTCAAGAAGTTCCTGCTCTACGGGTTGATCCTCGCCGCGATCGGGGCCGCCTTTTATGTGAGCTTCGCGCCGCGGGCTACGCTGGTCGACTCAGCGCTGGTCACTCGCGGGCCGTTGCAAGTCTCCATCGTCGAAGAAGGCAAGACCCGCGTCGTCGACCGCTACGTCGTCTCGGCTCCGATCGCCGGCTATGCTCGCAGGCTGCAGTTTAAGGTGGGCGACAGGGTCCAGGCTGGCCAAGTCTTGTTGCAGATCGATCCGCCGACGGCCTCCGCCCTCGATCCCCGCAGTCGCGCCGAGGCGGAAGCGCGTGTCGCGACGGCCGAAGCATCCCTCGCGGCCGCGCTGGAAGACGTACCCATCGCCCGGGCCGATTCGCGCTACTGGGAAACCGAACTGCCCCGCATTCGTGAGGGCGTTGAGGCGGGCCTGATCGCCGGCCGCGAGTTGACCGAGGCCGAGGCTTCGCAGCGAACCGCCGAAGCAAGACTCAACGCCGCGGAGTCCAAAGTCGGAGTCGCCCGCGCCGAGTTGGAATCCGCCAAAACCGCGGTACGCCTAGCCTCCGCCCAGAGCGGCACTCGCAGTGCCGGAGAAAGCGTCGCCGTCCGCGCGCCCTCCGCCGGCCGTATTCTCAAGATCGTCAACGAAAGCGAGGGGGTGGTCAGCGCCTCCCAACCGCTCGTGGAACTCGGTAATACGCAGGGACTAGAGGTCGAGGTCGAAGTGCTCTCTTCCGATGCCGTGAAAATTCGCCCCGGCATGAGAGTCTTGCTCGAACGCTGGGGCGGCGAAAACCCGCTCGAAGCGATCGTTCGCCACGTGGAACCCGTGGCCTTCACCAAGATCTCGGCGCTAGGCGTTGAGGAGCAGCGCGTACTGGTGATCGTCGATCTCACGGCGCCGCGCGAGCAGTGGGAAAGCCTCGGCGATCAATACCGCGTCGAAGCGCGCTTCATCGTCTGGGAAGCGCCCGATGTTCTCCAAGCGCCGTCCTCGGCCCTCTTTCGCCACGAAGGCGGCTGGGCAGCCTTTCGCGCTCAAGAGGGCGTGGCCCACGTCCAGCCGGTGGAGGTTGGCCAGCGCGGCGGCATTAACGTCCAGATCCTCTCCGGGCTCAGCGAGGGGGACAGGATCATCAACCACCCCGGCGATACCATCACCGACGGCAGCCTCGTCGAAATCCAACAACCCTAGCCGCTGGGACGGAGCAATCAATAGCCCATGCGTAAGCGCGGGGAAAACGCAGGGACGCCCTCTCATTCCTGTGTCGCTTTCGCGTTGCTTACAGCAGCCTCGTCGAAATTCAACCCTAGCCGCAGTCCCACAGGGACGGAGCAATTCAATAGCCCCGTGCGTGAGCGCGGGGAAAACGCAAAGGCCGTCATCCCATGTCTCATTCGCGGCAAGTCTAGCTGCGCCACTTAATATTGCAGCCGGTCGCGGGCTTTTGATCTTCGGAGATCGGGTTGCCCGCAATCAGCGCGTCCATCGCCGCACGCAGGTCGTTACCGTCCACTGGCACGTCATTGCTCGGCCGCGCGGCGTCGAGCTGGCCTCGATAGACCAACTTGCGGTTCGCATCGTAGAGGAAGAAGTCCGGCGTGCAGGCCGCACCGTAGGCTTTGGCCACGTCTTGGCTCTCGTCCTTGAGGTAGGGGAAGACGAAGCCCTCCCGCTCAGCCTGCGTCCTCAGATCGGCTATGCTGTCGCGGGGCGAGACGCCTTCGTCGTTGGAGCAAATCGCTGCAATGCCAATACCCGAATCCTCATAGTCCTTGCCCAGCCGGGCCAGCTCCGACTGTACATGGATGACGAACGGGCAGTGAGCGCAGATGAACATCACCAGCATGCCCTTGTCGCCTGCGACGTGGTCGAGCGAGACGGTCCTGCCGCTGACGATATCGGGAAGTGAAAAGCTGGGGGCCTGCGTTCCCAGTGCAGGCATCGTCGAAGGTGTTAGCGCC
>CAZYOX010000037.1:11689-18421 GCA_964649285.1 uncultured Bryobacterales bacterium
AGCATAAAGGTCAAGGGCCTAGATTGATACACTAATGGCGTCGCGATGAGGATCAGCGCCTACCAGAAACCGGCCGCACCGCCCTGGCTCGTCGGCCTGGCCGGGACGCTGATGATGATCTCGTTTTACTTGATCTTCATCTGGGTTCCGATGGAACGCACCATGGGCGTGGTCCAGAGGATTTTCTATTTCCACGTTCCTTCGGCCTTTGTGGCCTTTATCGCCTTCACCATCGGAGGCATCGCTTCGATCCAATACCTGGCCACGCGCAAGAACAGCTATGACGACCTCTCGGTCGCGGCGAACGAGGTTGGCCTATTGTTCGCGGTCGTCAACCTGCTGACCGGCATGCTCTGGGCGCGCCCGATCTGGGGCGTCTACTGGGCCTGGGATGCTCGGCTGACGACCATGTTGTTGCTGGCGCTGATCTACTTTGCTTATCTGATCCTGCGGCAGTCCGTGGTCGAACCCACGCAGCGCGCCGTCGTCTGCGCCGTGACGTCGATCTTCGGCATGGTCGATATTCCGATCGTCTACATGGCCAACCAGTGGTGGCGAACGCAGCACCCCGCGCCGGTTCTTTCGGGAGAAGGTTCGATCGATCCGCGCATGCGCTTCGTTTTGTACTTTTCGACGTTCGCCTTGCTGAGCGTCTTCTGGATCCTGGTTCGCATGCGCCGCCGTATCGAAGACCTGCGGCGCGAAGCGGACGGTTTACGTCGCGAAGTGCACGCCCTGTAGGAGTTTTACCGCCATGGAAGAGAATCTGAAATGGATATGGGCCGCGTTTAGTCTCGCCTGGGTTTTGCACCTGGTCTATGTCTACTCCCTCGGTTCGCGCCAGAAGGCGCTGAAGCGTCAGGTCGAAGATTTGCGCGCTCAGCTGGAGGACCAGGGGCGGGCTCAGTAGCGCTGGTTTACAATAAAAATTGTCCGAAGAAGGATAGGTTGATGAAGAGTCTGGTTCTAACATTCGCGCTATTGGGCGTTGGATCTCTTACCGCGCAGGCCGAAGTCATCGCGACGGCTCCAACCGAGGCCGTCGCTCGCGGCGAATATCTGGCAACTGCTGTCGCCCACTGCATTCAGTGTCATTCCCCGCACGATCGCGAAGGAAACCTGCTGCGCGATCAACTCTTTACCGGCCAAGCCATGCCTTTTACCTCGCCCTTCCCGGACGGCCCGCGCTGGGCCCCACGCTCGCCGGCGATTAAACGCTTGCCCGGTTGGTCGACAGAGGAGTTTGTGAGCATCCTCACTACCGGTAAGCGGCTGAATGGCCGCCGTCCGGCGTCGCCGATGCCGCAGTTCCGTATGTCCACCGAAGATGCAGAGGCGGTCGCGGCCTATTTGAGATCTTTGTAGCCCGGGGAGGTGCTGATGTTCGAGCAAGCCGGTTCACGACGCTCTTGGATGACTGCCGAAGCTCATGCATCGACTCTGCGAACCATCGCCCGTCCCTCCCTCAGCGGCCTATTCTTTCGCGGTTTCATGAGCGGCAAAATGCTGCGGATGGCGGTTTGCAGTCCGCCGCGAAGCGCCGCAACCGAGGCGGCGCAACAAAAATACGCTGCGGCATGCCTGAGCGCATTGGGACCCAAAGTCCCCGCCGCGGAAGCGCTATAACCCTCCGTAGCCTTTTTCAATAGCCCCGTGCGTGAGCGCGGGCAAAACGCAGGGTACGGCCCGAAGAACATACGCGCCGCAGTCCCGCAGGGACGGAGCAATCAATAGCCCCGTGCGTGAGCGCGGGGAAAAAGCAGGGGTACGACCCGAAAACATAGGAGCCGCAGTCCCGCAGGGACGGAGCAATCGTTCCCCCCCGGGCTCACCCCCTTGCGATACAACCCAACCCGTGCAAATCGTAGCCGAGTTGTTCCGCCTATACTAGCCCTGTGACCCTCGCGGTCGGACTCCTTATTGTCGTCGCGCTCGCTTTCGGCGCATTTCTCTTCAATCGCCTCGTGGGACTCAAGAATCGGGCCGCTTCGGCTTGGTCCGACATTGACGTCCAACTCAAGCGCCGCCACGATCTTATCGACAACCTGGTCGAGACGGTACGCGGCTACACCCAACACGAACAGCGAACCCTCGAAGAGGTCACGCGCCTGCGTTCTCGCGCCGACGAGAGCCGCGCTGCCGCTCAGCCTGCCGCCGCTGGGGCCGCTGAGACGGCTCTAAGCGCCCGCTTGACCTCTTTGCTGGCTGTCGTCGAAGCCTACCCCGAACTCAAAGCGAGCGCGCGCTTCCTCGATTTGCAACGGGCCTTGACGGCGGTAGAAAACGATATACAGAACGCCCGCCGCTACTACAACGCCGTCGTCCGCGATCTCAACACCCGCATTCAGTCCATTCCCGACCTTCTCATTGCCGGCCCGTTGGGTTTTCAACAAAGAGAGTTCTTCCAATTGGATGATCTTACCGAAGCGGCTGTCCCCCGCGTGAAGTTGGAGCCGAGATCATGACCAAGCTGCTGCTGCGGATCGCCGTATTCTGTGTAGCCTTAGCGGTTCCCGCGGCCGCGGACATCGGCGCTTTCGTCATCACCGATTTCCACGCCGACATCACGGTGCAAGAGGACGCCAAGGTCATCGTCGAGGAACGCATCCAAGTCGCCTTCTCCGAACCACGCCA
The DNA here is from genome assembly GCA_964649285.1 of uncultured Bryobacterales bacterium. Classification (GTDB taxonomy): domain Bacteria; phylum Acidobacteriota; class Terriglobia; order Bryobacterales; family UBA6623; genus CAMPKL01. The sequence goes on from CAZYOX010000037.1 coordinate 14,324, forward strand.
CGGAATCTATCGCACCATCCCGGTGAACTACACCGATCCGCGCGGTTACGGCTACTCCTTGGGCTTCCGCTTCTTGGGTGCGACCGATCAGACCAATACTCCCTACGGCGTCAGCGTTTCGAAGAGCGGCCGCTATGTCGAGATTCGGTTGGGCGACGCCGACACCTTCGTCGAGGGCCACGTCACCTACGTCCTTCGTTACGAAGTCGCCAGCGCGCTTGTGAATTTCGCCGACCACGACGAGCTGTACTGGAACGTCACCGGCAACGAGTGGCGCACCTCCATCCAGCGGGCTTCGGCCACCGTGCATCTGCCGGGAGCGGTGCCGACGGAAGAGTTGGAAACGCAAGCGTATACCGGCCCCTACGGCAGCCGGGACCAAGAGGCGACGACGGAACATCCCCAACCCGACACGGTCACCTTCCGCACGAACGGGGTCCTCAACCCGATGGAAGGCCTGACCATCGCCGTCGGCTGGCAGCCTGGCCTGGTCGTCTTTCCGGGACCGCTTGAGAGAACGCTCAGCTTTCTGACCGACAACTGGATCGCCGTGGCCCCGTTCTTGGCCTTCGCCTGGCTCTGGCCCCTTTATCGACGCAGCGGAAAGGACCCCTCAGGAGGCGGCTCTGTCGTAGTGCGCTACGAGCCGCCCCAGGGGCTTACGCCCGGCGAAATTGGCGCCCTTGTTGACGAAAAAGTCGACTTGCGGGACATCACCGCCACCGTCGTGGATCTAGCCGTACGCGGTTTTCTGCGGATCGGCCAGGAGTCGAAGTCCTATTTTGCAGGACTGTGGACGAGCGAGGAGACGACGTTCGAGCGGCTCCAGCCCCCTGCCGCAGCCTCCTTGACCGAACACGAGAGGCTCGTTCTTAGCGCATTATTTTCGCGAGGAGAACAAGTTAGCATTTCTGACCTTAAGGAACGCTTCTACAAGCACATTCCCGGCATCAACAACGCTCTCTATGATCGGCTAGCCGCCGAGGGATACTTTGTCGGCTCGCCGGAGGCGGTACGCAACCGCTATCGCTTTCTTGGCGTCTTCGCCGGAGTTGTTGCCGCCGCCCTCGGCATCGCCTGGGTCTGGCTCCGGGGCGGCATCCTGCCCGAAGGTATGCTGTTGCCCATCATCGCGGGCGTCCTCACCGTCTTGGTCTTTTTCGGATTCGCTCCCGCCATGCCTCGGCGAACGAAGAAGGGCGTGGGAATGCGCGAGTGGGCTGTGGGCTTCGAGGAGTTCGTCGACCGGGTCGAGTCGAACCAGTTGGAGGCCGACCGGAAGCGCAACGTCTACGAGACGCTGCTGCCCTACGCCATGGCCCTGGGGGTGGCCGAGCAGTGGTCGCGTCAGTTTGAAGGGATTTATGCCGCTGCCGGACCGACCTGGTATGTCGGGGGCGATCCTTCGATGGGATTCTCGACGCGGGCGTTTTCGCACTCGCTGAGTTCCGCCATGAACCAGACAGGGCAAGCCATGGTCTCCGCGCCCCGCTCCCAAAGTTCTAGCGGAAGCGGCGGCGGAGGGTTCTCTGGCGGCGGTGGAGGAGGCGGCGGCGGAGGTTCCTGGTAATAAGCTCCCCCGCCCCGCTCAAGACTTACTGCTTGGGCTTCTCGCTGAGACGGCGGAAGTATTCCGCAACAGCCTCTCGGTACTCTTCCGGAACAGGCTGCGACACGATCGCCCGCACCGCACCGCCTTGGCCTAGCTCCGCTTGGCGGCGAGCCTGCAATTCAAGCTGCTCCAGGAGCGTGATCATCTGCCGGTACTCGCGTTCCAGCAACTCGTTGTTGCCGCGGAAACGCTCGCCGGAGAGACTCTGCGCAAACCGCCGCAACTCAGCAAGGTCCTCGTCGGACATGCCGCCGCGGCGCAGTTCGTTGGTCAGCTGAGGAATCTGCCGCCCGCCTTCGCGCAGCGCCTGCTCCATGGCCGCGCGCATCTCCGGCGTGGTGGGCATACGTAGCTGCTGGCCCCACTGATCCAACCGGCTGCCGTCGGAACCGCCAGTCGCGGGCCCGCCGAACCGTGAGCCTCCGCCGCCCCGTTGGCCCCCGCCCATACCCTGACCAAGTTGCTGCCCTTGCCCAGGATTTTGGCCTTGGCCCGGCTGTTGTCCCTGCCCCTGCTGCCCGTTTTGAGCCTGTTGTTGGCCTCCCTGCTGGCCCTCGCCCGGTTGCTGCCCTTGGCCTTGCTGCTGGCCGTTCTGGGCCTGCTGCTGTCCCTGTTGACCTTGTTGCTGCCCATCCCGGCCTTGGTTCATGCCGGCGGCCTCTTCGAGCTTGCGGCGCAAGTTTTCCATCTCGGTTAGCGCCTGACTCAGCCGTTCTTGGCCCGGTTGGGCTCCGGGGCCTCCGCCCTGCTCGGCCAGCTGTTGGGCCTCTTTCAGCTTGTCGCTCAACGACCGCAGAGCTCGCGCGACGCCTTCTTCGCTGTTGGCTACATACGGAGCCGCCTGGCGCCGGATGTATTCCGCGGCCGTATCCAAACGGCTGCCGATATCTTCCTGCTGCAGCTCGCTCAGAGCCTCACGCAGAGTGCGCGATACCCCCGGCTGCGTTTCTCTCATGCTTCGCGAAGCGCTTTGCATGTCAGCTTCCATGGACCGCAACTGCTCGGCCATCTTGCTCTTTAGCTCGGAGAATTCCCGTTCCTGCTCCTGCGTGAGTCCGCTGGGCAACCGGTTCCTGCGCCCTTCGGCCTGCTGCTGACGCATCACCTCAAGAGCATTCCGCAACGCTTCCTCCAAGTGAGGCTGCACCTGCGCCTGTTGTTGCACCAGTTGATCCGCTCGATTCGACAAATCCCTCAGCGCGGACTGATTCGCCTGCTGACGTTGTTGGGCCAATTGGTCCAACGCCTGTTGCAACTGCTGCTGCGCTTGTTGCGCCCCCTGTCGGGCTTGCGCGCTGGACGCCTGTTGCTGGCCGGACTGCTGAGCGCCTTGCTGCATGGATTTCGTGGCCTGCTCCAGACGCTGAATCGTCTCTTGCAGCCTTTGCTGCTGGGCGTTCTGTTGGCCGCTTTGGCCCTGTTGTCCGCCCTGTCCGCTCTGTCCTTGCTGCCCCTGTTGCCCTTGTTGCCTTTGTTGATTCTGGGCGGACTCTTGACGCCGCTGCAGTTGCTCCATCTGCCGCTTGAGTTCTTCGGCCTCGCGGCGCAGCATCTCCTGCTGCCAGCGCTCGGCAAACGAGGTCTGCTGTTGATTCCTCATCCGGTCAGCGAGCTCTTGCTGGCGCTTGGCCAACTCTTCCAGCTTCTTGAACGCATCGTCTACCTCGCGCTCCAATTCCTGTTGCGAGGCGCCGCCGCCGGTCTCGTACTGGTTCTTCTCAAGATCCATCTCGAGTTCGAACATCTCGGCCAGGTCGCGGCCCGCGCCGCCGCCTCCGCCGCCTCCGTTCTGCTGCATGGAGACCTGAATGCCGGTGAAGATCGACTCGGCCCGCAACAAGAACTGCAAGGCCTGTTGCTCGGGCTGCACGGCGGCTTGCAAATCCAAGTCGGCCAGCTTATCCGCCGCCGGCTCCATCGCCGCCGCCGCCTTCTCCAGATTCTCCACGAACTCGCGGAACTGGCCATTCGTGCTGTCGAGCTGACGTGCCCGCGTTCGTTCGGCCATCGTCATCGCCTGCTCGCGCAACGTGCGCTGCAACTCCGAGAGCATCACGGTCGATTCGCGAATTTCCTCTTGCGAGCGGCTGTCCGCCGACTCTTTCTCGCGGATTAGGTTCCACGTGGCCGAAATGATCTCTTTCTGCCGCCTTGAAATCTCGTCACGTTGTTGTTGCTGGCCGCCGCCTCCGCCGCCGCCCTGTTGCGACTGCGAAAACTGCCTGTCGAAGGGCTGCACCTCGATGAAGTAGATGTCCGTTTGCGCCGTGTTTTGATTGTCCTTGGCGACTACGTAATAGGAAATCAAGTCGCCCGGACGCAGCGCCCGTTTCCCGTCCGCCGCCGCATTCTTTTCCGAAGCCGCCGACTCGCGATCAAACGGACTCGGCGCGACGCGCAGATCCTCCAGATAGAACGTGTGCGGCGCTGACACCGATTTCTGACCTGCCGCCGGCAGCTTGACCGTCGTGAACTCTCCGCCGTTA